>NZ_JBWKEE010000027.1:0-114243 GCF_056435605.1 Streptomyces sp. NPDC043896 | reverse complement strand
CCCGCGGAGCGGGTACCTGAGCGCTGCGCGCTCAGGAGAGATCGGCCTCGCTGCGCTCGGCCGAAGGCGCCTTTGGCGCCTGCCTCCTCCGCTTCGCTCCGGAGCAATGAACCGCCTCGCTGCGCTCGGCGGGGCTCGGCTTCGCCGAGCCATGGCCGGCCCTTCGGGCCGGAGTCCTGCGCTGCGCTCCGGACTGTTCATGGTTCCGCTGCGCTCCACCATGAACTGCCTGCTTCGCAGGCTTGGGGTGACCCCGTTTCACGGGGTCCGGGGCTCCGCCCCGTTGGGGTGTCCGCTTCGCTCCCACCCGGCCTTCCGGCTTCGCCTCCAGCCATGGACCCGCTTCGCAGGCCTGGCTGGCCGCGGATCAGGTCCGGTAGTGGCCAATCATCCATTCACTCGGATGCATGGAGTCCCACATATCCCCGGTCCACTCCTTCGCGAGGAAGATCGGACGGGTCAGGAGGATGTCGCCCGCCCTCTGCACGCGAACGAACACCCCAAGCTCAGCTGACACCAAGCCCCCATCAGGGGAGAACCTGTCCTCGTAGCCATGTTCCCCGTTGTAGTCCCCCAGCCACTGCTCAACCACGGAAGGAACCCGGCCCACGAGCGGCATACCGGCCACCTTCACCTGCGGACCCCTCAACGCGTCCACCGCGACCGCCGCAAGGCTACCCGTATCCGTGCCGTAGAGCGTCACACCCAGCTCGGGGAACGACTCCTCGGTATCCACAATCCAGTCGCCGACCCTGGGCGGCGACTGGGGACGGCCGTTCAGCAGTGAAACCGCTTCAGGCAACGGCATGCCAAACTCCAGCAGACCGACACCGACCAGCGGCTCATACAGCCACTCTCCGCGGTCCTCATCCCTCTTGACTTCCCAGGTCACCGTTCCTGCCCTATCAGCGAAGCAGTGCTTCCTGCACTGTTTCAATCCACCAGCCCACCACACCACTGCACGGCCGCCGACTCGCCACACTATCCGACCACGATCCGGATGACTCAATCTGGAACCCGGATGAACTCGGGAATCAGGACCGGGCACCGCGCGGCAGACCGACGCCGTTTTTTGCGGTATCGCAAGCGCGAGCAGCACCTGGAGTTCGGACTGTCTGGGGCGCTGCGCTCGTGGTCGCCGGCTTATGGTCACGCGGGCGGGCAAGGCGAAAGCTGAACCGTTTCCGGGTTCGGTAGAGATCTCAGATGTTGGTTGTGAACTGGGCTTTCGTGGTGCTCAGGTAGTGGTTGGCTTCGTATTCGGCGGGCGGGATGTGCCCTATCTCACCGTGGAGCCGGGTGTGGTCTTACCAGTCGGTCCATTCGGCGGTGGCCAGCTCGACCTGGGCGAGGGATCGCCAGGGCCGCTGCGGCTTGATCACGTCTGTCTTGAAGAGGCCGATCGTGGACTCCATCAGCGCGTTGTCGTATGCGTCGCCGACCGATCCGATCGAGGCGGCGACGCCGGCCTTCTCCAGGTGCTCGGCCAGCGTGAAGGACGTATATTGCGATCCCGTGTCCGAGTGATGCACCAACTCACCTGGAAGAGGCGGATGTTGGTCACCGTCGCGTTGCCAAAGTCCCATGTCCAGGGCGTCCGGGATGAGCCTGGTCTGTTTCGTGGTCGAGGCGGACCAGCCGACGATCCGGCGGGAGAAGGTGTCCACGACGAAGGCGACGTAGACGACGCCAGCGAACGTGGTGACATGGGTGAAGTCGGCGACCCAGCAGCAGTTCGGCGCGCTGGCGACGAAGTCGCGGTCGACCAGGTCCGGCGCCCTTGGCGCAGAGGGGTGCGGGATCGTGGTGATCACTCTCTTGCCGCGGACGGCGCCGGTGATGCCGAGCTCGCGCATGAGGCGTTCGACGGTGCAGCGGGCCACGGTCCGGCCCCGGCGATTCAGTGCCGCCAGATCTTCCTCGCGCCGTAGACACGGTAGTTGGCGTCGTATGCCTCCTGGATCAGGATCTTCAGTCAGCCGCGGCGCCGCAGCCACGGTGAGCTGCTTGATGTCGAGTTCGTCGGCAAGAGTGAGCAGCCGTGTGGAGCGCAAGACCCGCGGGAGGAGGCCGACCGGTGCGAGGCTGTCTCGGATGTGGGCCGCGTCGGCGGGGCGGGTAGTAACTCTGGTGAGCCGGGTGACCAGCACGTGCGGGTTGTCGGTGCGCAGGGCGCGGCGGTGGCTGAGGCAGGCTTCCAGGGCTCGCCATGTGGCATCATCGAGAGCGAGGTCGACGCTGCGCCCGGGGAAGCCCGGCGTGCAGGGCATCCTGCGGGCCCAGCCTGCCGCGCGAGTTCTGACCGTATGCGGCGAGTACTCGTAGCAGCGCTTGCACATGCCCCGCGCCCACTGGGACGCCACGCCGCATCCCGTGCAGGCCACAGACGGCTTAGCCCTCGCCGGATCGGAGCACGGACGGCACCACTGGGTCGCCGCGTCCAGAATCCGCCGGCGCCCGCACCGCCGACATAGGCCGAGCGCCGGCCTTCCCGCGGCCCGGCGCCGACAGGCCGCGCACATCTCCTCCGCAGGGCGTCTGCCACCCCGCCGCGCAGGCGGCCCCACCCCTCACGACGCCCTCCCTCTCCTCGGCTCCCTCCTCGCCCGAGCAGAGACCGACGCGCTCCACCGTGCCCCCACCGACCAGGACCCGCCCGCCTCCCTCACACGCCTCCTGGCCGGATACCAGGCCAGCACCAACCCCACCCCAGGCCACCTGCCCCTCCTGGCCCACCGGCTGACCCACACCGCCCTCGAGACCAGCCTCGAAAACCCCGCCACCCCCCTCACCCAAGCCGCCCAGCACGCAGCACAGGCAGCGGCCCACCTACTCCAAGCCCACTACCACCTCAGCGACCCCGACCCCCTCGCCTCCCGCACCCATCTCCACCAAGCCCGCCACCACCTGACACAGGCACAGAAAACCCTCAGCCGCCCCCACCGATAGCCATCAACCCACACCCCGTGTATGACCGGCAAACGGCAAAACACCAGCAACCTCAACTACACACAGACCGCACCCACTGACACCACCAAGACCGCACCCACGCCACAACCACGACCGCACAAACATCAGCCTGGCTGCGTAGGTGAAAACGAAGAACGAATGTCGGCCAGTGCTGGCAACGCTTCTGGCTTGAAGTGCCTGGAGATGTCGGTCAGAACAAGGAACGGTTGGAGGTTCAGACACCTATTCGACGCATCCACCAGGGGAGGTCTTGGGGTGCGAAGGGGTTGTTGAGCGTGCGGTCAAGCACGCGTTCGTCTGCGGGACCGATCACTGCGCTCAGCTCGCGTCGCGCCTTGGACCTCAGAGCATGGAGGGTGAGCTCCAGCAGCGTGCGGACGTGATACTCGCCGTTGCAGAGGTCGGTGTCATCGCGTTCGTAGAACAGCTCGTGGTCTCCGCGTGACCGGCGGATAGACGTGTTCCAGCGGCGGAACGAGTGTGCGACTTCGCCCGCGGGGAGGCCGTGGCCTCGTTCGAAGTCGGCGATCTGCCTGTTCGCCGAGGCAGACAATCCGCGGATCACGGGTGCCCGCCGATGTTGCGTTCGGCGTTGCGTGAGCTGCGTCCTGATCTCGCCCGGTGACCGGCGAGGCATGAACACTTCCAGTGGGAAGACGTTGGGTGGACCGACCCTAGAACTCGTTCGCGACAGAGATCAAGTCCTCAGAGGCGGTTCAGCTGACCGGCTGTTCAGCGCGAGCACGGGTGGTCGCCAGCCGGTAGGTCGGTGCCGGTCTCGATGATGTTGCCCCCGAAGGTGAGGCGGTCGACGATGGCCGCGCAGAGGCGAGGGTCGGTGAACGTCTTCGTCCAGCCAGAGAAGGACTCGTTCGAAGCGATCGCCACGCTGTTCTTCTCCTCTCGCTCGGTCAAAACCTGGAAGAGGAGTTCGGCGCCGCGTCGGTCGAGTTCCATGTAGCCGAGTTCGTCGATGCAGAGGAGATCGACGCGGCCGTAGCGGGCGATGGTCTTGGTCAGTTGCTTCTCGTCGGCGGCTTCGACGAGCTCGTTGACCAGCTTGGTCGCCAGGACGTACTTGACCCGGTAGCCGGCCATTGCGGCCTCTGTGCCGAGCCCGATCAGCAGGTGGGACTTGCCGGTGCCCGAGTCGCCGATCAGGCAGGGCGGCAGGCCCTTCTTGATCCATTCGCACTTGGCGAGGGTGTGGATCATGGCCGGGTCGAGGTTGGGGTTGGCGTCGAAGTCGAACTTGCGGAGCGATTTGTCGCGGGGGAACCCGGCGGCCTTGATGCGGCGCTCGGAGCGGCGGCGGGCCCGGTCGTCGCACTCGGCGAGGAGGAGTTCGGCGAGGAATCCGAGGTAGGACATCTGCTCGCGTTCGGCCTGGTCGGCGAGCTCGGGGAATTGGGACCGGATAGTAGGCAGCCGTAGCATCCGGCAGGCTTGGTCGACGGCGGTGGTGGCGGCCTGTTCGGTGAGTCCTCGCTGGCGGGGAAGGGACACGGCGTTCTCCTCTTCAGGGGGTGGTGCGGTCGGGTCGGCGGAGTCGCAGGAGCTCGTCGTAGTGGGCGACGGAGGACAGTGGGCGTCTGTCAGGTGGCAGATGGGCCCGGATGGCGGCCGGCAGCGGAGCGAAACCGGGCTGGCCCCCGGAGACGACCGGCTGTGGCAGATCCTCGGGCTGGGCGTCGGCGTCAGCTGCCTTGCGCGCCTCCAGGGCGACGGCGTCCGCGGTCAACGCGCCGGTCTTCAGCGCGGAGGCAAGGCCGGTGATCAGGTGCTCGTGGGGCAGGTGGCGGCTCAGGAGGAGGACTTCGATGAGGGCCCGAGTGCCCTCGCGCTCTCCGTGAGCCTTCACGGCGGCTTGCCACCACGCGTCATGGATGGGAGTGAACCGGCCGGCGGCGCGAGCCTGATCGAGGGCGGTAGCGCCGGGCAGAGCACCCGGTTTCCGGACCAGAGCCTCAAGGTAGTGGTCGAGTTCGAGGCGGGTGGCGCCGCGGGCGATGAGCCGTTCGTGCCGGGCGACTTCCTCGCGGCCGTCGTAGACCACCAGATCGGAGGCATGCAGCATGACCCGAACGGTCCGCCCGATCAGGCGGACCGGCACCGAGTAGCGGTTCATCCGGACACAGATCTGGCTGTAGCGGTCGACCCGCGGGGTGGAGAGCCTGCCTGTCTCGAACGGCTCCTCCGGCAGGGGCACCAGCAGCGGCTGCTCGGCCGCGAAGTACTCGCCGATGGTGCGGGGACGGGACCGGATGCGGCGGGTGTCGTCCTCCTGGTCCCACCGGTCGATCATCACGTTGAGCTCGGCGAGCGTGTCGACTTCAGGGACGGGGACGAGGTGATTGCGGCGGAACCAGCCGATCTGGCCCTCGACTCCGCCCTTCTCATGGGCGCCGCGGCTCCGGGCTGGCAGTAGAAGGCTTCGAGGCCGTAGTGCGACTGGAAGGCAGTCCAGCGTTCGGCTTCCACCCGGCGGCGTGAAAGGCCCAGGACCTGGGCGACGGCGGCCCTAAGGTTGTCGTAGCGGACATTCCCCGTCGGCACTCCGCCCAGCACGTTGAGAGCGTGGACGTGGCCTTCGAAGAACGCCTCCTAACCCGCCGAGGCGAAGATGCGGTGGACGGCCTTGCCCGAGTAGGACAGCCGGAACGCGAACAAATAGCAGGTCACCAGCTCACCGGCCAGCTTCACCGTGACGTCGCCGAAGTCGACTTCGGCCTCGACGCCGGGCTTGTGGGTCTGCGGGACGAAGGCGTCCACGACGCCCTTGCCGGCCTGCAGTCGGATCTCGTCACGGCGGGCAGCGACGTATCCGCGGACCATCTGGTAGGAGATGTCGACGGCGTCGTGCTCGTCCAGCAGCCGGTCGTAGATCCGCTTGACGGTGTGCCGCTGCTTCCGCGGCGCGGTCAGATCCGCCGTGAGGATGGCATCGATCACCGGCTTGTAGGGGTCCAGCCGCGTCTCCCGCGGCCTCATCTTCTTCCGCGGTTCCGGCAACGAGGAGGCCAAAGCCCTCTGCACGGTCTCGTAGCCGACGCCGTACTTCCGCTTGAGCGCACGCACCGACATGCCGGTCCTGGCGTCACGGCGGATCGCCGCGTACAGATCGACCTTGGACTTCGGCAGCACCCCGGCCCCCTCGTCGTGCAGAGCACAACCATGGTCCCGAAGCAAGCACCGAGGTGTTCCCAGAACTCGGCGACATCACTCTCCCGTGGAACCGCGCGTTCCCGCCGCTGAGCATCAGACGTTCCTGAAACTCACCTACAAAGCCAATCAGCCCCAACACCCCAACAACCAGGCAAAACAACAACTGACACCCACGCAGCCCCCACTGACACACCCCCACTACGCATCAACGTGTGGATCCACCCGCCCGGGGAGATGAGCAGGGCCCCTGTTATCGTGCGCCGATGTCAACGATCAAGCAGTTCCAAGTGACCTTCGACTGCGCGGAACCTGCGCGCCTCGCCGCCTTCTGGTGCGAGGTGCTGGGGTACGTCGTACCGACAGTCCCGGAGGGCTTTGCCACGTGGGAGGAGTACCACCACTCGCTGCCGCCTGAGGACGAGGTCTACTTCGCGTGCGCTGATCCCTCGGGTGTGGGCCCGCGCGTGCTCTTCCAGCGAGTTCCCGAAGGCAAGGTCGTCAAGAACCGGGTGCATCTTGATGTGCGGGTCGGCACAGGGCTCGTGGGTGACGAGCGCCTGGCCACACTCGAGGCCGAATGCGCACGGCTGATGGCGCTCGGCGCGAAACACGTGCTGACGCAGCGCGCCGATGGCGTCAACGAGTCGTGCATCACGATGCAGGACATCGAGGGCAACGAGTTCTGCCTCGCCTGATTCCCCTCCGAGACGGCGAGGGGGAGCCGTCTCCCGGGGACCTCTCAGAGGGCGGTTCGCGAGCTGATGTCCATTCCCGGCTGAGGCCGGGAATGGCTGCTGTCGCTGAGCGCTTTGCTTGGCCAGTCGAGCGCCGGCAACGGCGGCTCCAGCGCTTCCCGGCCGACAGCGTGATCACTTGGCGCTACACGATGAGATCGCCTTGTCGGTGGGGCTGCATGGGGTGCACCCGAGGATCAATGGCTACAGGTGAGAGGCGAAGGCATGCGCGACGGGATTCGGTGGCTTGTCGATCTGGAGTACTGGATGTCCAGCGTGGTGTTCGCACGCGGGATATCCGCGCAGGAACTGGCGGTGCGCATGGGAGGTGACCGGGACGGCGCTACCGAGCCGATCACCGACGCCGAAGCGTGGGATCTCGGCCAGTGGTACCGACCCGGCGAGGAAGGCGATGGTGTCGTACGGGTCGGAGAGCATGAAGACTGGTCCTTCGCTCTGGAGTACGGGGACTCGACCGGCGGGGACCGTCTGGCAGAAATCTCCAGAGACGGGGTCGAAGCCGTCCACTACGTGCCGATGCAAGAGCGCCCGCCGGCCACAGTCTTCTACGCTCGGGACGGCGTGGAGCTGTGTGGCTTTGGGCTGGGCGAGGAAGTGTGGCGCTGGGGCCAGGAGCCTGACCTGCTGCTTCCCGAGCTCGTTAGCGGGTACGTGCTGCAGCCCGACGGGAGAACGCTCATCGCCCCCGAAGGCGAGCACTACACGGATACCTACCGGCGCACCCTCGGCGTCATCGAGCAGCGGTTCGGCCTCTCGCTCTCCCCGGCCTATCTGAAGGAAGCCCGTCTGCCCGCGTATGCAGTTCGCGGCACCCCGGACATGCATATCTGAGCGATCGCGGCGGTCACCAACCCATGTGTTCACTCGTCAGCTGAAGCGTCAGTCACAACTGCTGGTCGCGGTGCTCGGTGGGTGAGGACACCGAGCTTGTCCTCCAATCGGCGGGCCCGTTCACGGACCTGGCAGCGCAGGAGTTCGTGGATGACCTGGTCGGTCCCGAACGCCGATCGCCCTGGGTGACCTCGTAACGGACCATCAGACCTCATGTGGAAAACTGAGCCATCCCGGTGTACGCATGCGCTTGTCCGGCGACAGAGAGGTCCCCATGCCCACGATCACGACCGACCACGGCCAGCAGGTGCAGTACACGGATCACGGGAGTGACGGGCGGCCTGCCGTCCTCCTCCTGCACAGCTTCTTCATGGACGGCGGGATGTTTGCCGCCCAAGTTGCCGACTTCGGCGACGAGTTCAGGCTGATAACGATGGACGAACGGGCCCACGGCGGCACCCCGGCCGACGCACCCTTCGACTACTGGGACGTCGCCCGTGATGCACTCACCCTCCTCGACCACCTCGGCATCGCCCGCGCGGCGGTCATCGGTACCAGCCAGGGCGGATTCATCGGCATGCGGATGGCGCTCCTCGCCCCGGAGCGCGTCGCCGCGCTCGCGCTGCTCGGCACCTCGGCCGCGGCGGAGGCACCCGAGGTAGCCGCCGCCTACCGGCAGTCCGCCGCCGTCTGGGCCGAGCAGGGCCCCGTCGACGCGCTCATCGAGCAGACAGCCGCGATCTGCCTGGGCGGGGCCCGCCACCCGGAGTGGGAGCGGAAGTGGCGCGCCTACCCCACCGAGCAGGTCCTGCTGGCCATCGAGGCGCTGGCCGGCCGGGACGACATCGTGGCCCGCCTGCCCGAGATCACCTGCCCGGCGCTCGTCCTTCACGGCACGGACGACGCCGCGTACCCGGTGGCGGCCGCCGAGCAGATCACGGCAGGCATCCCGAAGTCGGAACCCCTCATCACCGTCGAGGGCGGCAAGCACTTCCTCAGCTTCACCGACGCCGAGGCGGTCAATCCCCACCTGAGGACGTTCCTCCACTCCCAGCTGTGAGTGGCCCGCCCGCCCACTTCAAGGACGATCACCCGTGGCGAGGCATCCGGCACGTCAGCTTCAGCGCGAGCTCGCGCAGCGATGCGTTCGGCGGTAGCCGTCAGATGTCACTCCTCGCTGCCCGAACCGGGCCGGGTATCGGCACTGCCGGCGGCCCGGAGCAGCCCGCGGTCGTGGTGGCGGTGTAGTGGGTACGGCGCAGCTTCTCGGCCGCCTTCACATCCGCCTTCAGCGCTCGGGCCCTGCTCTCCACGGACCCCGGACAAGGCCCGGCGCTGACCGACGCGGCGGCATCGGCGTGATGGGCACTGCCCGGTGCCGGCCCCAGCCCTCAGTGTGGAGAACACCTCAGCTTGCCGTTTAACCTTCGGTCTCCGCCGGAGCAGGTTCGGCTCCGGCGGCGAGGGTGACTTGAGCGGTCCATGACCAGGGCTCCTGAGGGGGATCCCAGCTCACCTCGACGTCGGTGTCGTGGAAGTCGCGCGCGAGTTCCGTCACCATCTGGGCCGCCGCGGCTCGCGCGTCTTGTGGGTCGGTGTTGACCGGCACGTCCAGACGCCCGCAGAGCATGCCGCCTTCCATGGTGAGGACGCTGTGGCGCCAGCCCTCTGGCGTGGCCAACAGCACGATCCCCTTCGGGATGCCCCAGTCGGGCCGCTTCTTCTTCTCCTTCTTGCGTCTCACCATGCGGCTATCCAACACCGTCGGGGTCGTGGCGATGAGGTTGGCTGACAGCTCAGCTTGCCGGTTGCCCGGTTCTCCGGGGTTTGGTACCGATCTTGTGGTGTGCCGGTCGGGTGTAGGACTCGCCGGTGGCGAGGACGCGTCCGACGTCCATACCCTTTTGGGCAGTCCGGCTTTCGAACCGAGGAGTCGATTGCTCTGTCAGCGCCGGGCGGACCTCCGGACTCCTGGGCCGTCGCTGGTACTAACGAAAGCTCAGAGACAATCACCGTGAGAACTGAAGCAGTCTGCGTCAACGGTACCCAGTAAGCCCCTGTACGACGTCTCAGGACAGGAGCGTGAACGCCCCGACGCATGCGGGTGGCCCGGGTTCGGGTCCCCGCAGTCGGCGGTGGCATGCGCGGCACGGGCGGCCTCTAGCCTGCGTGCTAGGTGGCCCGCCTAGTTGCCCGCCGCCGATCGGCCTCAAAGACGTACGCAGCCACCCCACACACCCAACGACAACAGCCTTCGCCGGCACAACGACATCCCAGTACCGCCGCACCCCAGTGACGCACACCCAGTGCGCACCACACGACGCCCATCACCCAGGGCCACGCTGTCAGGGAGTCCTGGGCGCCTCCGCCGCCGCCCGGCCGTGCGTGCGCCGGGCGAGGAGCAACAGGACCACCGGGACCAAGCCGAGGGGGAAGCCGGACGGTGCGAGGATCCAGCCGCAGACGAGCACCCATGCCCCCAGGGTCCAGCCCACGTAGCCGGGTATCTCCTGCCCTGTGCGGGTCATGCGGACCACGAGCAGGCCGAGCAGAACCAGCGGCACGGCGAAACTCCCCGGCATCGCCCAGAACAGGCTCAGCGACTCGGCGTTGGCCGGGTCCTCGATGGCGCTCGGGCCGTGGAGCGTGCCGCCGAGCCAGTCCCCCCACCGTGGCCAGGTCGGGGCAACGAAGTACGCGAGGTGCAGCAGGCCGATGGCCACGGTGCTGCGCCCGGCCCAGAGGGTCAGGGTACGCGCGCGGGGCGCAGTGCCGTCGCCGTCGGCGGGAGGAGTTACGAGACTTTCAGTTCCGATACTCATAGTTCCGTATGATGGCCTGGTGCAGCCGTCGAAGCAACCCCCCGGACGCCCGCGGGACAGCCGCGTGGACGACGCGATCCGCGAAGCCGTACGCGCGCTGGTGCCGGACGTCGGGTACGCCGCCCTGACCATGGACGCCGTGGCCGCCAAGGCGCGCGTGGGCAAGGCAGCCATCTACCGCCGCTACGCCTCCCGCGGCGAACTCGTCTTCTCCGCGCTCGTCCACGGCCGGGAACCGCGGCCCCTTCCCGACACGGGCACCCTGCTCGGAGACCTCACCGAGCTCGTGAACGTGATACTCGCCGTCTTCCGCGACCCGGTCGTCGCCACCGCCACCCCCGGTCTCCTCGCGGACCTGAAACAGCAGCCGGACATCGCCGCACGCTTCCAGGAGACGTTCATCGCCCAGGAGCGCCGGCAGGTGACGGAACTGCTGAACCGGGCCGTCGCCCGCGGCGAGCTCACCGGGCCGACGGACCCCGCCCTGGTCCACGCCGCAGTGCTCGGCACCGTCTTCGCCCGGGTGTTCCTCCTGTCCGAACCCCCGGACCCGGACCTCGCCCCGCGCATCGCAGCCATGGCCACCGCAGCGGCGACCGTCCAGCCCCCGCCCGAGACCCGCCGTCATACGTGAATCCGGGAGGGGCAGGCATTCAGCTTTCATGATCAGCATGCGGTCCGTAGCCTGAACCGACACCGGACGTGAATCGAACAACGAGGGGGACCAGGTGGGACGCATGGGCGACCAGCAGGCAACGGAGTACTACAACTTGGCGTACAGGCACCGCAAGAGCGCCGACGAAGCCTTCCAGACCTGGACGCTCCGCAAGGAGCAGGAACATCACGACGCAGCGATGCTCCACGCCCAGATGGCCACCATGTACGCGGGCATGACGGCCGCAGCCAAAGCCCTCTACACCTCCTAGCGGAGGTGCGCACCGCCGGCATCCTGGCAGCCGCCGCCGGACGCGACGTCGCTGTCACCCGGGCGCGGCCGCCGGCCTCCCGCCGAACAACGAAGCGTCCCCGGCAACGGCAGCATCGCGCTCTTCGACGCCGGAGAACCGTGATTCGAAACGTCATGGAGGAAAACTCTCCGAGGCGCCTGTCACTGTCAGTCCAACGGTGTGGCCCTGTTATTGGATGCTCCATCGGTGGGGGTGTGCGGGCTCGGTGGGGCAGGCGAAGATGTTCAGCAGGCCGTCTCGGCCGATCGTGAGTTCCGTGGGGCGCCTGTTCCGGAGGTGTTCGGCGACGGCCCACTCTTCGGTGGGCATCCAGCTGCCGTGGGCGCCGTCCCACTCGTCGCTGTCGAGCGTCAGCAGGAGGGCCATCGGTGCGGCACAGGTTTCGCAGTTCATCGGGGAGGGGTCGGTCGTGTGCCAGGAGGGGAATCCGCCCACCCGGCAGCCCTGGGGGATCGACAGGTCGTGGTGGTAGGTGACCGGCTCGTCCTCCAGGCCGCGCTTCTCCGCCTTGCGTTCCTCCGCGTCCTCCCAGGCGTCGATCCTCCTCCACAGCCGGACGGGGAGTGATCCGGCGTACGGGTAGGTGACGACCTGCTCGGGGTGCAGTACGCACGGCTCGGCGACCGCGCCCTCGAAACCGACCAGCGTCGGCTGCGGTGGGGCGTCCAGCGGGACGGCGACCTGGTCGGAACGGCGCCAGCGTACGTGCGGGGCCAGGCCGTGGCGGCTCGGGCCGTGGGCCTCGAACGGGCACCACAGGAGCTGGAGCAGGTCGCAGCCGTCCGGGCCGGGCGGGAGGCCGGGTACGTCACGGCGGTACAGCTGGGCCAGGCCGACCAGGGGGGTCGGATCGGTGGCGGCGACGTCCCGGTCGCGGTGCCTGCGGCCGAGTTCCTTGAGCAGGACCCGTTCCTCGTCGCTGGGCCGGTCACGGGCCCAGGCGTCCGCGAGCACCTGGCGCCGGCGGTGGATGTCCGCGACGCGGTACCCGCTGCCGCGCTTGTGCGGCTCGGTGCAGACCGGCCACGGTTCGTCGGCCGGCCACAGCAGCGGACCGCCGATCGAGCTGACCGACGCGTCCGGATGCCCCGGCCTCGGGTGCAGGCGCGTCGTCACACCTCGAAACGCCCGCAGCTTCGGGAAGAGTTCCTCGACGTGCACGGGGCGGGGTGGTGTGGTTCTGGTCATGCGGAAACCCTATGCCACCGGGTCGGGCCCGTCGTGATCGGCCGTGCAATGCGGGAATGCGGACCGGTGGATATTCCGTATGGCCGGGCGTTGTTGACGGGGCATGGGGTGGTGGGCAAGTCAAGGCTTATCTTCCGGGGAACTCGACCGTATGGTGTCGTGCGAATCGAAGGAGCAATTGGTTGTCCAGGAATGAAGATGCCGCTGTGCGTGCCGTTGCGCTGGAGCGGGATTGTGTGTCCTCTTTATATGAACTGCTCTCCGAGCGGATTTCCGAGGCGCGTGCACAGCGGGCGAGGGTGCTGAAGGCCCCGGCGGGCAGTGCCGGTGAGGCGTACGAGAGGGACGTGGCCGCCGAGCGGCTGGCCCGGGAGATCGGGCGGCTGGAAGGGGCCGAGAAGGGGCTGGTGTTCGGGCGCATCGACCTGGCGGACGGCACCGCCCTGCGCATCGGGCGGATCGGGCTGCACAGGGAGGAGAACGAGCTGCCGCTCCTCGTGGACTGGCGCGCGAACGCGGCGCGGCCCTTCTACGAGGCGACACCGGTCCATCCCATGGGCCTGCGGCGGCGCCGGCACCTGCGCCTTGAGGGGCGCAGCGTCGTATCGGTGAGCGACGAGCTGCTGGACGGGACGGCCGCCACCGACGAGGACGTGGTGGGGGACGGCCCGTTGGCCGAGGCCCTGTCGGCACGGCGTACGGGCAGGATGCAGACGGCCGTCGCGACGCTGCGGGCCGAGCAGGACGAGATCGTCCGGTCCGCGCACCGCGGGGTGACCGTGGTGCAGGGCGGGCCCGGGACCGGCAAGACGGTGGTCGCCCTGCACCGGGCGGCCTATGTGCTGTACGCGTTCCCGCGCGCCGCGGGTGAGGGTGTGCTGGTGGTGGGCCCGAACACCCGGTTCCTCGACTACATCTCCCAGGTCCTTCCCTCGCTCGGGGAGAGTGACGTCGTTCTGGCGACCTGCGGGGAACTGGCCGGAGTGTCCGCGGACAGGGTGGAGCCGTTCGACGCGGCGCGCCTCAAGGGCGGTGCCGGTCTCGCCGACGCCCTGGCCGGGCTGCTGCGCGCCCATCAGGCCCCCGCCGGGGACTTCGCCGTGCGGGTCGGGCAGGAGGTGGTGCGTCTGTCC
This sequence comes from Streptomyces sp. NPDC043896, assembly GCF_056435605.1. Taxonomy (NCBI): domain Bacteria; kingdom Bacillati; phylum Actinomycetota; class Actinomycetes; order Kitasatosporales; family Streptomycetaceae; genus Streptomyces; species Streptomyces sp. NPDC043896. The sequence goes on along the minus strand of NZ_JBWKEE010000027.1, from coordinate 100,411 downwards.
GGCGGGGAAGTCGCCGCGGCACGCGATGCCGCCGTGGCGGCCGCACCGGGGCACAACCCCGCGCGTGAGGTGTTCAAGGAGCTCTTGGCCGACGCCGTCACCGACGCGGTGCGACGGGACCTGGGCGACCTCATGGAGCAGATCGACGCCGATGCCGCCCGGATGACGGGCCTGGACCTCGACCGGTTCACCGGAGCGGCGGGGCGTCGTGAGGAGGGCGCGGGCGACCCGGGTCCGGCGCACGAGCTGGACCTGGACGCCATCCGGGCCGGTCTCCTCGACGACGCCGGCGTCGAGCGGGCGGTCGAGGTGTTGTGGCCGCGGCTGGTGCCCGGTGACCTCGTGAACGCGCTCCTGACGGATCCCGGCGCCCTCGCCGAGCACCTGCCCCGGCTGACCGCGCGGGAGCGGTCCGTGCTGCTGCGCGGCCGGGACGACCCGTGGACCGACGCCGACGCCCCGTTGCTGGACGAGGCGGCGAGCCTGGTCGATGGGCCGCCCGAGCGGACGTACGGGCACGTCGTCGTCGACGAGGCGCAGGAACTGACCGCCATGCAGTGGCGGATGATCGTCCGCCGCTGCCCGGCGAAGGCGATGACGCTGGTGGGTGACTTCGCCCAGGCGGGCCCGGTCGCGGCGGCACGCGACTGGAAGGAGGCGCTGGGCCCGCACGTCGGACCGCGGTTCAGGCTGCACGACCTGACGGTCAGCTACCGCACCACGCAGGAGATCCTGGAGAGCGTCCGGGACCTGCTGGCGCGGATCGCTCCGGAGCAGCGTCCGGCGCGGTCGCTGAGGAGCGGGGAGAGTCCGCGTACCGTGACCGCGTGTCCGGACGGGCTGGCCGCCGCCGTCGTCCGGGAACTCCGCGGCCAGAGCGCGGCGCACCCGGGCGAGCTCCTGGGGGTGATCTGCGCGGACGCCAGGGTGGGCGAGCTGACGGCCGGGGGCGTCGGCGGCCACGCGCGCGTCGTGCCGGCGTCCGAGGCACGCGGGCTGGAGTTCGACGGGGTCGTCGTCGTGAACCCCGAGGAGATCGTCACGGCCCGCCCCGGTGGGGAGAGGGACTTGTACGTGGCCCTGACGCGGGCGACGAAGCGGCTGTGCACGGTCGACGCCGCCCGGTCCGGCGTACGGCCATGACGCCGGCCGGGCCGGTTCCGGTACCGCCGGGCGGGTGGCGGCTCAGCGGTGGTGCGGGTGTGACGGGGCGTTGAATTCCACGCCGACCCGGCAGGGCACCCGGGTCTGTGGTGGGAGGGTGCGGGTGGTGTGGCCGAGGAGGGTGCGGGCGTGTTCGGGGTCGAGGGTGAGCTCGATGCGGTCGCATTCGCAGGGCCGGTCGGGCGGGCCGACCAGCAGGTGGAAGGCGAGGGCTCCGTCCGCGTCACGGGACGTGCTGACCACCGCGTCCACGATTCCGGATATGGGCCGGGGGGTGTGCGTCGGCACGGTCGGCGCTCCTTCCTGTTCGGTTCAGGCGCTCAGTGCGGCCGGGTCGTCCTCGGCCGCCGACGCCAGTTCGTCGGCGAGCTGGGTCCACAGGTGGGCGTAGCCCTGGGCGAGCTGGGCCACCGGCTGCTTGCAGTGGGCCGGCAGGGTGGCGGTGATCCGCCGGCGGTCCTGGGCCATCACGGTGCAGGCGCTGAGGAGGCGCAGGACGTTGCGGCCGGATTCGCTGAGCCTGAGGGTGGGGTCCCGGCGCAGCGCGTCGAAGATGCGCAGCAGCCGGTCGGGGGAGGGGGTACGGGCGGCCGCGGTGGTGGCCGGGCGGCACGGGGCGAGCGGGGTCGGGGCGAGGGCGGGTGCGGGTGCGGGGGTCGGGGCGGTGCCGGGGGCGGTGACGGGGGCCGGTTCTGCGGGAGGGGGTGGGAGGGGGTCGCGGCCGGGGACGGGGTGTTCGCCGCGCCGCAGCCGGTCGCGTACGTCGGCCACGGTGGCCGGCGCCAGCCCGGCCTCGGCGGCGATCTGGCGCAGCGAGGCGCCGGGGTTGGCCCGTAGCAGGGCACTGGCGTGTTCCCGGCTCGCGGAGGCGTCCACGGGCCGGATCCGGCCGTCGCGGCCGATCCTGCGGTCGGCGCGGGCGCCGCTTCCCTTGCGCAGCCGGGCGACCCGGCGGGCGGAGAGCCCGGTGAGGGTGGCCACCGCGCGGTCCGACCAGAGGGGGTGGGCGGCGAGGACGCGGGCGGCCGCGGCGTCGCGGTCGGCCGGTGTGAGGGGGCGGCCGTGCGCCGTGTTGGTGGCGACGGCCAGCAGCCGGGCCTCGGTCTGGGGTCCGTCGAAGAACCGGACCCGGATGTCGGTGCGGCCCTGGGCGGCGGCGGCGCGCAGCCGGTGGACGCCGTCGACCACGGTCATGGTGGGACGGTGGACGAGGATGGGCGGGAGTTCGGCCTCGGTCTCGGCGAGGGTGCGGATCCAGTCGGCGTCCTCGCCGTCGACGCGGGGGGTGAAGCCGACGGATATCTCGTGGAGCGGGATCCGTTCGACGGGGAGGTCGCGGAGCCCTCGGTCCCTGAGTTCGATCAGCCGGTCCGCCAGGTCGAGGGGCCGCCGGTCCACGGGGGTCACTGCCAGCCGAGGTCGTCGTGGCTCGTGCCCGGTGCCGGGGTGGTGTCCCCGGCGGCGGCGGGCGGGGGTGTCGCGGTGTCGGCGTGGGCGGTGCCGGCCGTGAGAGTGGCGAGGACCAGGGACGCGGCCACGACTGCACTGCGGATCAGGCTGCGGGAGATCTCCGACGACATGTGCTTCCTGCCCTTCGTGGGGAGGGGTTGGTGATGCACATGAGTCTGCTCACTGCACCGAGCCGCGCAGAAGGGGGTGCGGGCTGGGCAAACCGGCCTTGGCATACTCAGTCCAGCTCCGCTCGCGTACCGGCGGATCCGCGGCAAAGTCTTCGTCAAGTCGTGCACTCGGGGGGCCAGTTCGTGCGAGGGGGTGGCGGTTCCGGGGGCGGCGGCAGCAGCGGTACCTCGGCCCGGACCAGGTCCCAGCCGGCCAGCGACGGCACCGTGGTCCGTGTCAGCCGCCACAGTCGTACGGCCGCCGCTTCCGCCTCCGCCAGTGACGCGGCCCGGAGGTAGACCCCGATGACCGGCCGGTCCTCGGGGTCGGGGTGCACGCTCACGTGCTGCAGGCCCTCGCGGCCCTCCGCGCACGCGGAGATCTCCGCCGCGGCGCTGCCGGGAAGCCTGCGGACGGTCAGCAGGGCCCGGAGATGCATGTGGACGAGGTACATCGGGTGCAGCAAACCCTTTGCTTCCGGATGCCGGCGACCGGTTGACTTATTCCGGACGCATTTGCGAACGCTGTATTGAGCGGAGCCAGACCCACCGGTATGTTCGATGGAATCACGCATCTTGTTTCCTGTCTGGAGCGGCCCTCGATGCTTGACTTGCTCGGACTCGACACGGTGACCGAAGCCGTGTACCGCGGAATCCTGGACGGGCCGCAGGAGGTGTCCGGGCTGTGCGAGCAGCTCGGGCTGTCCGAGGAGCAGGTACGGGACGCCCTCGACCGGCTCAGCGCGATGGCGCTGGTCCGCCCGTCGACCGGGGACTCCGGCCAGCTGCACGCGGTCAGCCCGCACGTCGGCATGGAGATCCTGCTGGCCCGTCAGAAAGCCGAGCTCGCCCGGCAGCAGCAGCGTCTGGAGGCCGGCCGGGCCGCGGCCGCGCAGCTGATCCTGGAGTACGACGGGCGGCGCGACGGCCGCGGCGCGCCGGACGCGGGGGTGCGCTACCTCGACGGGATCGACTCCATCCGCGACCATCTGACCGTCCTGCGGGGCGAGGTGGCCCATGAACTGCTCACCTTCGCCCCGGGTGGTCCGCAGACCCGGGCCAACATGGAGGCCTCCCGGCCGCTGAACCGGCAGCTGCTCGAACGCGGGGTGCAGATGCGCACCGTCTACCTGGACTCCATCCGCAGCTGTCCGGACACCATGGAGTACGCGCGCTGGCTGTCGGAGCAGGGGTGCCAGGTTCGTACCGCGCCCTCGTTGCCCAACCGGCTGATCATCTACGACCGCCGGGCGGCGGTGATCGCCGAGGACACCGGCAACACGGCGGCCGGGGCGGTGCAGGTCACGTCGCAGGGCATGGTGGCCACGCTGCACGCGCTGTTCGAGAGCGTGTGGCAGGCGGCCGAGCCACTGGAGTCGGCCGGCCCGGCGGTGCCCGGTACCCTCAACCGGCAGCAGGCCGAGGCCCTGCGGCTGCTCGCCCAGGGCCACACCGACGAAGCGATCGCGAGCCGGCTCGGCGTCTCGCCCCGTACCGCCCGGCGGATCGCCTCCGGTCTGATGGACGTGCTCGGTGCGGCCAGCCGGTTCCAGGCCGGGGTGCACGCCGTGCAGCTCGGCCACCTGCCCGCGACCCCCGGCTGACCGGCCCGGTCCGGCCGCCGGGCCCCGCGCCGGATCCGGTTCCGTACGGGGCTCCGTGCGCCCGGGGCCGGTTCTCACGCCGGGGCCGGTTCTCACGCCGGGGCCGGTTCTCACGCCGGGGCCGGTTCTCACGCGGGGGTCAGTACGGCCGCGCCCGGTGCGGCCAGCAGGTCCAGGGCTTCGTCGGCGGTCTCAGCGCTGTGCACGAGGCGGCGTTCCCCCGCGCTCAGGAAGCCCTCGGCCACCAGGTGGTCGAGCATGCCCAGCACCGGGTCGTAGAAGCCGCGGTGGTTGACCACCACGACCGGCTTCTCCATCAGGGAGAGCTGGTTCCAGGTGGCCACCTCCATCAGCTCGTCCATGGTGCCGATCCCGCCGGGCAGTACCGCGAAGCCGGCGGAGAGCCGGTACATCAGCGCCTTCCGGTGATGCATCGAGCGGACCACGAAGATCTCGCCGCGTGCCCGGTCGCCGCGCTCGCGCTCGTACAGGCTGCGCGGCAGCACCCCGGTGACGGAGCCGCCGCCCGCCAGCACGCCGTCGGCGACCGCGCCCATCACGCCCACTCCCCCGGCCCCGTACACCAGGTCCCGGCCGCGGCGGGCGAGTTCGTACCCGAAGGAGCGGGCGAACGCGAGGTGGTCCGGGTGGACTCCCGGGCGGGCGCCGCAGAACACCGCGATCCGCTCGTTCGTGGTGACCAGTGTCCGCATGGCTGCCCGCTCCCCGGTGTCCCCGGCGCGCGCGGTGGTCTCGTTCCCCCGGTTCACAGCACGGCCCCCCGGGCGACGCGCACGGCCGTGCGCAGCAGCACCCGGGCTCCGGCCACCAGGTCCTCGGGGCGGCTGTCCTCCTCGGGCACGTGGCTGATCCCGCCCAGGCTGGGCACGAAGATCATCCCGATGGGGGCGAGGTCGGCGACGACCTGGGCGTCGTGGCCCGCGCCGCTGGGCAGGACCTCGTGTGCCAGGCCCAGGCCGTCCGCGCTGCGCTCGATCTCCGCGCGCAGCCGCAGGTCCGCGGAGACCGGGTCCGAGCGGGTCTCGGCCACCACCTGGATGTCGGTGCCCGTGGAGCGTTCGATGTGCCGGAGCATCCGGCGCAGCACTTGTTCGGCGCCGGCCATCCGCCACGTGTCGGTGTCACGCAGGTCCACGGTCAGCCGGACGGTCCCGGCGATGGTGTTGGGCGTGTTGGGGTGCGGGTCGAGCCGGCCCACCGTGGCCACCCGGCACAGCCGCCGCTCGGCGGCCAGGTGCTCGGCCGCGAGCACCACGCGGGCCGCGGCCGCCATCGCGTCGCTTCGTCCTGCCATCGGGCTCGTCCCGCAGTGCCCGGCGGTGCCGCGCACCTCCAGGGTGAGCACGGTGCGGCCGGTGATGGCCTCGACCACCCCGATGCGGCTGCCGCTGCGTTCCAGTACCGGCCCCTGCTCCACGTGGAGTTCCAGGTAGGCGGCGATCGAGCCGGCCGGCCAGCAGGCGCTGCCCAGCGCGTCCAGGTCGCCGCCGGCCAGCCGGAGCGCCTCGCGCAGCGGCCGGCCGTGGTGGTCGGCGGGTTCCCGGGGAAGGGAGGCCAGCCGGCCGGCGACGGCCATCGAACCCCAGAACGGCTGCGGGAACAGGGCTCCCTCCTCGTTCGCGAAGGCCACCGCGACCGGCTCGCAGACGGTGTCCAGGCCGGCGTCGGCGAGGGTCTGGAGCACCTCCAGGGCGGCCAGCACCCCGTACGCGCCGTCCAGCCGGCCGCCGTTGACCACGGTGTCCAGGTGTGAGCCCATCATCAGCACCTGCCGCTCGTCGGCCTCCCCGTCCGGGTCCTCCCCGGCGGGACCGCCCGCGGCGGCGCGCATCACGATGTTCCCGGCCGCGTCCACCGAGGGGGTCAGCCCGGCCGCCCGGGCCTGGGCCATGAGGTAGTCCCGGGCCTCGCGGTCGGCGGCGCTGAAGCCCTCGCGGGTGATGCCGCCCGTCGCCGGGTCGGTGCCGATCCGCGCCAGCTCGGCGACCCGCCGCAGCAGCCGGTCCGGGTCGATGTCCAGCGTGAGCTGTCCGCCCCGCTCCAGTACCTGGTCGCTCATCTCACTCGCTCCTCGGCGCCATCAGCGTGAACCGGTCCGCCGGCCGGATGTACATGCCGTCGCCCTCGCGGACCCCGAACGCCTCGTAGAAGGCGGGGACGTGGCCGAGGACGCCGTTGCAGCGGAACCGGGGTGGTGCGTGCGTGTCGTTCTCCAGGCGCTCGCGCATCCGCTCCGGGGTGCGCTTGCCGCGCCACATCGACGCCCACAGCACGAAGAACCGGCGCAGTTCTCGGCGGCGGGAGGCGCCGGTCACGCCGAGGGCGGCGAGGTGGCCGTCGAAGGCGGCCTGGGCCACGGTCAGGCCGGCGATGTCGGCGACGTTCTCGGCGAGCGTGCGGGTGCCGCTGACGTGGTGGCCGCGGGGGCCGTGGGGCGCGTAGCGGTCGTACTGGGCGACCAGCGGGGCGGTGGCCCGCTCGAACGCGGCCCGGTCGGGGCCGGTGTGCCAGGCGCGGACGAAGGCGTGTGCCATCTCGTGGCAGACGATCGCGCCGAGCACCGCGAGGTCGCGGGCCGGGTCCGCGCCGGAGGTGAACACCGGTGGCCGCAGCAGCCCGGCCGGGACCACCACGTGGTTGAGCCCGTGCCGGTAGTAGGCGGTGACGGCCTGCGGCAGTACCCGCCATTCGTCCGGGTCCAGGGGGGTGCCGAGCCGGTCCAGCTGGTGGGCGAGCAGCCGTGCCCGGCTGCGCTTGACGTTGCCGGCCAGGTCGGCGGGGTCGGTGACCAGCGGGCCGGGCGGTGTGGTGGGCGCGGGCCGGCCGGCGGGGTGCGCGGTGCGCGGGCCGCCGAGTTCGAAGCGCATGGTGTCCAGCAGCGTCAGGTCCGCGGCCCGGCCCGCCGGGCTCTGCCAGCCGGCCCCGGCGAGCCGGTCCCGGAAGACGGCCGTCAGCTGCTCCACCAGGGCGGTCGCGGTCTGGAGTGCCTGCGGGTCCAGGTGGGTGCGTACGTAGCGGGCGCCGACGAGGTCGCCTGCGGCGGTCTGTACGAAGGCGGTGGCCCGCAGCCGGCGCGGCCAGGGGCGGCGGACGCCGGTCAGGTGCCGCCAGTAGAAGCTGAAGTGCTCGGCGAACACCCGGCGGGGGCCGAAGGGGGCCATCTCGTGGACGTGGCGCCAGGCCAGCCAGAGCCGCAGTGACTCCAGCGGGGTGGTGGCCCACCAGTGTTCGAGGGCGGTGAGGAAGCCCGCGGGCCGGATCCGGACCCGGGCGGTGCCGGGAACGGGGCCGAGTTCCTTCAGCCACGCCGACCAGGGGAACCCGCGGTCGCGGCCCGCCAGTCCGGCGGCCGTGGCGGGCGGCGGGGAGGCGTCCGGGGTGGCACCCGTGCTGTCCGGCGGGACGTGCCCGCCGGACAGCAGGGTCTCCGCGTGCAGGACGCGGGCCGCGGCCGAATCGGCGTCGGGCAGCCCGGCGAGGGAGAGCATCGCCGCCACGTGGACGGCGTACCGCTCGCGCAGGCGCTCGCTGCGCGCCTCGCGGTACAGCGAGGCGGCGGGCAGGCCGAGGCCGGAGGGGGTGAGGTCGAGTACGTACTCCCGCGCGCCGGCGGTGACGGCGGGGGCGGCGGCGCCGGTGACGCCCTGTGCCTGGAGCCGTCCCAGGACCTGGGCGAGGGCCCGCCGGTCGGGGGCGGCGTGGATCTCGGCGAGGTCGGCGGCGAGGGCGCCGGCACCGAGTTCCTCGATCTTCGCCTCGTCCATGAAGCTCGTGTACAGGTCTGCGATGCGGCGGCCGTCCGGGTCGGTGCCGGGGGTGCGGACCAGGGTGGCTACCTCCTCCTGCACCTGTTCGGCGAGGAGGGACAGCATGGTGGCCTCGGCCCGGTGCTCGGGCAGCACGAACCCGTCGGACCAGCGGCCCGCCGCGTACCGGTGGAAGTCGTCCTGCGGGCGGACCGACAGGTCGAGCAGCTCTGCCTCGGTGCCGTGGTCGTGGGCTTCGGCGGCGGCACGTACGGGGGTGGTGGTGCGGACGGCGGCGGTGGTCATCGGGCCGCGCTCCCCGGGCCGGCGGTGGCCGGCTCCAGCACGCCGAGCCGGGTCAGGGACTCGGCGGCCCGGACCGAGCGCGGGGCGGGGGCGCCCTGGAGCAGCTCGCCGGCCGGGACCGTGCCGCCCTGTTCGAGCAGGCGCAGGACGGCGGCCACCGAGTCCGGGACGGCGAGGGTGTGGCCGTTGACGGTCAGCCGGGTGCGGCTGCCGTCGCTGGGGCCGATCCGTACCGGGACGGGGCTGCGCCGGAGCGGGTCCTGCGGGCCGAGCCCGGAGAGGGAGGCCAGCCGTTCGAACTCCCGGGCCGGGCCGGCGCCGGTCCGTTCCCGGCTCGCCGCGGTGAGCCGGGACGTCTCTGCGGCGGGGGACAGCCGGGCCAGCCGTTCGGCGAGCAGGCCGAGCTTCGCGGCGAGCGCCGCGGGGGCCGGGCCGCCGTCCGCGCCGGTGCCGCCCGGGGGCGGGACGGCGGCGAACTCCTCGCCCTCGGTCAGGGCGTGCACCGTCTCGCGCAGCAGGTCGCGCCAGCGGCGCGGGGTGACGGTGACCGACACGTGCAGGGACACCCGGTCACCGGCGGCGGCGGCGTGCGGTGTGCCGTACGGCAGGTAGAGCACGTCGCCGGGGTGCAGGGTGGTCTCCAGGGCGGGCTCGCCGAGCGTGCCGTCGGGGTAGGTGACGGGTTCGGTGCGGCCTTCGGCCGCGGGCTCCCAGACCCGCCAGTGTTTGGTGCCCTCGGTCTGGACGACGAACACGTCCACCGGGTCGTGGTGCGGGGCGTATCCGTCGTGGCCGGCCGGGGTGAGGAAGGCGACCGCCTCGGCCGGGGCGTCGAAGGCGCGGGTGAACGCCTGGACCAGGCGACGGGCGGAGGGCAGGAAGTGGTGGAGGTAGTTCCAGGTGACCGTGCCGCCGGAGCGGAACAGTTCGTAGACCTGCTCGGGCACGACGGCCTCGGTGAGCGCGGCGCCGTGCTCGGCGGCCACCCTGGTGTAGGCCTTGGCGGCGACGCCCTGGCCGCCGCGGGCGACGCGGAGGTAGGCGGGGTGCACGGTTTCCATGGCGACGAGGTCGTCGAGCCGGTTCACCGACACCAGCTCCCGGGCGCGGGCCGTCTCCAGCGCCCCGCGGCGCAGCAGCGGCCGTTCGCCGAAGTGCCGGGAGAAGAACTCCCCGGTGTCCCCGACCAGTTCCTCGAAGGTCCAGTCCGTCACGATCCCGCCTCCCACTCGCGTCACTGCGTCCTTGCGGCCGTGCGGGCCAAAGGGGCGGCCGGAGCCGCCCCTTATGCCGCTGCCGGCAATTACTGGATGTTCACGTGGTACGCGGTGGCGAGCAGCTCGGCGGAGGTCTCGATGAACTCGATGTCGTCGTAGGTGTTCTCCATGACAATCAACTCCTTTTTCTTGTGGCCGGTCGTTTCCGGCGTTGATGAAATGATGTCCCGGCGCGGGTATTCGGGTCAACGGAGGTCTGTGGTGTTCAACCTGTTCAACCGGGGTCGTGTGCGCACTTGAACGGCTCGCGCGGGAAAGGGGGGCGGACATGCGGAAAGGGCTGTGCCCGGCTTCCGGTAAGGGGAGCCGGGCACAGCCCTGAGGTGTTTCCTGGGGTGTTTCCGGGGTGTTTCCTGGTTTCCGGGAATTCAGACCCCGGTGGTGCCGTCGATTCCCTCGCGGAGGAAATCTGCGTGCCCGTTGTGGCGGGCGTATTCGTGGATCATGTGGAGCATCACCCAGCGGAGCGAGACGTCGAGGCCGCGCCGGCGTTCGTGGACCACCAGGTCCAGGGACGCGGCCTCCTTCTCGATGCGCCGGGCATGCTCCGTCTCGTCCCGCCAGGCGGCGAAGGCCGTGGGCGCGTCCGCGTCGGCGGCCTCGTAGGCGGTCTGGAAGTCGAAGTCCTGCGACCACACCAGGGGGATGTCCTCGCCGCCGACCACGCGCCGGAACCAGGAGCGTTCCACCTCGGCCATGTGCCGGACGAGGCCCAGCAGGCTGAGGGTGGAGGGCGGCATGGAGCGGGTGCGGAGCTGGTCGTCGGTCAGGCCGGCGCACTTCAGTTCCAGGGTCTGCCGGTGGAACTCCAGGTGGGCGCGGAGCATTTCGCGTTCGTCGGCGATGGTGGGCGGTGAGGTGCGTTCGATGGTCACGGCCGGATCCTCTCATCCGGGCGGCGGGGCCGCCTCAGGCCGCGATCTCCAGCAGGCCGATCCTGGCCAGTCCCCGTGCGGTGCGGGTGGCGCGCTCGGCGGGGACCCCGGGGAAGACGTCGGCGGCGGCCACCCGCTCGCCCGCCGCCAGGCCGGCGATGGTGAGGGCCACGGGCTCCGGGACGGCGATCCGGTGTCCGTTGACGGTGAGTTCGACCCGCCCTCCGTCGGGGCTGGCGAACTCGACGGCGGCGGTGGTGCGGCGCATGGGGGCGTCCGGTTCGAGGGCGTCGAGACGGGCGGTGGTGCGGAAGGTGTTCCCGGCGGAGTTGCCGGGCATCCGGCGGCCGAGCTCGGCCAGCCGGTCCAGTTCCGGTCCGGGGTCGAGGGCGGTCAGGCGTTCGGCGACGGCCCGCAGCTTCTCGGTGAACAGCGCCTCGGTGCCGGCCGTGCGGTCGGCACCGATGAACGGGAACTCGTTGAACTCCGGGGCTCCGACCAGTTCCTCGAAGGTCTGCTTGAGCAGGTCCTTCCACATCCGCGGGCGGATCATGATGGAGAGGTGGACGGAGGCCAGCTCCTCGGCGGCGGCCGCGTGCGGGGTGTCGTACGGGAGGTAGAGCACGTCGCCGGGCTCCAGCAGGACGTCGATGACCGGCTCGCCCAGCTGCTCGGCCGTGTACGAGGCGGCTTCGCCGCGGCGTACCTCCGCCGGGTTCCACAGCCGCCACCGCTTGGTGCCCTCGGTCTGCACGATGAACAGGTCGACCGGGTCGTGGTGCGGGGAGAAGCCCTGCTTGCCGGCGGGGGTCAGGAAGGCCACGCAGTCGGTCTTGGCGCCGAAGCGGTCGCTGATGACGCGGGTGAAGTCGCGCAGCGAGGTGTCGAGGTGGTTCAGGGAGCTCCACACGATGGTGGCGCCGGCCCGGAACAGCTCGTAGACCTTCTCGGGGACGATGGCGTCGGTGAGGTCGGTGCCCTGGACGGTGATGGTCCGGGTGAACCCCTGGTCGGGGACGCCGGCGCCCTTGAGGTTGGCGCGCAGGTAGGGCGGCCGGATGATCTCCAGCTGGACCAGCTCGTCGAGCCGGCGCAGCGAGAGGACGTCCTGGGGGTCCTTCAGCGCGCCCTTGCGCAGCAGCGGCTTCTTGTTGAAGTACTCGGCGAAGAATTCCTTCTCGTCGCCGACCAGGTCGGCGAAGGTGTAGTGCGTCATGCCGGTAGTCCGTTCCGAGTGTCCCGGATGCCTCCGGGGGTGGGTGTCAGTGGCGGAGGGCGGGGGCGTCCCCGAAGGCCGTGCCGGGGCCGTGGTCGCGGCGGAACTGTTCGAGGTTCCGTGCGAAGTCGGGGTCCTTCGAGGCGATCCGTTCGGCGAGGAGCCGGACCCGGTTGGGGGTCCAGGTGTCCGGGTCGGCGAGGAGCTGCGGGGTGCCGGTGAGCAGCAGCAGGCCCGCCTCGGTGTGGCCGCGGTCGAGCCAGGACTGCCAGATCGCGTCGCGGTCGGCTTCCTGTCCGGCGAAGAAGGCGGTGGCCCGGGGGTGTGGTCCGGCCGGCGGGACGGCGTCGGCGGTGCCGGGTTCGCGCAGCAGCACGCGGCGGCCGGCGAGGTAGACGATCCGGATGTGCTTGCGGACTGCGAAGTTCAGCGCCTGGGCGGCGGTGTCGACGATGGGCTCTCCCTTGTCGTTGAGGGAGGTGTTGCAGACGATCGGCACTCCGGTGGCGTCGTGGAACGCCTCGATCGCCCGGTGCAGCAGCGGGTTGTCGGCGGCGGTGAGGGTCTGGTGGCGGGCGGTGCCGTCCAGGTGGAGGACCGCCGGTACGCGCTCGCGGACTTCGGGGCGGACCCGGGCGGCCTCCAGCATGTACGGGGAGGGGCGGTCCTGCTCGAACCAGTCGCCGGCGTGCTCGGCGAGGACGATCGGGGCGACCGGGCGCCACCACTGGCGCTGCTTGCACTCGTTGAGGAGGTCCTTGACCTTCTCCGAGCGGGGGTCGCCGAGCAGGCTGCGGTGGCCGAGGGCGCGCGGTCCCATCTCGGCGGCGCCGTCCGCCCAGACGACGACCGAGTCGGTGAGGTCCTCGGCGAACCGCCGCGGGTCGAAGTCGGTGACGTCCTCGACGAACGGGGCGAACGCGGCCAGAGCCTCGTCGGTCTCTTCGGTGCGCAGGTCGTTGCCCTGGTAGGCGGTGGGGATCTCCAGGTCGGCGGTGTCGAGGGCGCCGCTGGTCCACAGCCCGAGCAGGCCGAGGCCCAGGGCGACGCCGGAGTCGTTGGCGCAGGGCGGGGTGAGCAGGCCGCGGAACCGGTAGCGGTCCAGCATCCGGGTGTTGGTCTGCACGTTGAGGGCGAAGCCGCCGCTGATGGAGAGGTAGCAGTCCTCGGGGCGTACGCCGCCCAGTGCGGCGAGTTTCTCCACGGTGCGGGCGGTGATCAGCTCGCAGCATTCCTGCACCACCTTCATGACGGCGCTGTGCAGGTTCTCCTCGGCGGTGAAGCGGGGGTCGGGGCGGGTGCCGTCCAGTTGGCGTGCGGCCTTGGCGAGGACGCTCTTGACCAGGCCGAAGGCCGCGGACCAGGGCTGTACGTGGCCGCCGGGGAAGGTGAGGTCGCCCAGTTCCGCGGCGGCGTCGAGGCCGACCGCGGTGTCGCAGGCGGAGGCGAGCGCCATGAGGGTGCCCGGTTCCTTGCCCAGGACCCGGTCGGCGGCGTGGTAGAGCGGGGCGGGGGACTCGACGGGGGCGAAGGTGATGTCGCCGCGGACCGAGACGCAGCCCGCGTAGTAGGCGGGCGGCAGCTCCCGTTCGAGGACCAGGTCGGGGGCGGCGTCCACGGCCAGCCCTATGATCACCGACTCCTTGAACAGCCGGGTGTCCAGCAGCAGTCCGCTGAACAGGTGGCCCAGGCTGTGCAGCGGCAGTCCCTCGGCGCCCGCGGGCAGCGGCAGGGGCTGGTATCCGGGCAGGCCGGGGGTGCCCCAGCTGACGGTGACGTCGGCCGGGGACAGGCCCTCGCCGGCGAGCAGGTGGGCCAGGAAGGCGTCGGTCCGTTCGGTGGTGTAGAGCGGCCAGGAGTGGTGCTTCTGGCCGCTGATCCGCTCCAGCTCCCAGTGCCGGACCAGTTCGACGCGGTCGGAGGTCCGCCGCCACAGGGAGAGGTTGTGGTCGTGGCGCGGGGAGATGACGGCCCGTTCGCCGGGCGGGGTGAGGTAGGCGGAGAGGATGTACTCGGCGGGCTGGTCAGCGTGCGGGGGCACGGTCGTCCTCCTCGGGCATCTGGCGGGACCACCAGTCGAGGATCGCCTCGTAGCGGGCGACCCGGTGGCTGGGCAGACCGGTGCGGGACATGTCGTGCCCCTCGCCGGGGAACAGCAGCAGTTCGACCGGCACCCCCCGCGTCTTGAGCGCGACGAACATCCGCTGCGCCTGCTCCATGGGGGTGTGGCGGTCCTCTTCGGACTGGATGAACATCATCGGGATGTCGATCCGGTCGGCGTGGCTGATCGGGCTGAGCTCCGCCCAGCGTTCGGTGTCGGCGCCGTACAGGGCGATGGAGTTGTTGACGCCGTCGTCGGCGGAGCCGAAGTGGCTGTCGATGGCGTAGCAGCCGCGCTCGCCCATCGCCGCCCGGAACCGCTTGCCGTGGTGGGCGGCGAGCCAGGCGGACATGTAGCCGCCGAAGGAGCCGCCCTGGACGCCGACCCGGCCGGCGTCGAGGGTTTCGTCGCGCAGTGCGTGGTCCAGGAGGGCCAGCAGGTCGGGGGCGGTGCGGCGGGCCAGGTCGTCGGCGGCCCAGCGGCCGTGCGCCTGTCCGTATCCGGAGGTGCCGCGGGGGTTGCCGAGTACCACCGCGTAGCCGGCGCGGGCGTAGACCTGGGCCTCCTCGAAGGAGGCGGGTCCGTTGAGGGTGTAGCCCCACTGGGTGTAGGGACCGCCCTTGATCTGGAGCAGGACCGGATGCGGGCCGGGGCCCTGCGGGCGGACCAGCCAGCCCTGGAGGGGGTAGCCGTCGTCGGCGTGGGCGGTGAACTCCTCGGCCGGGCGCAGCCGGGCGCGGGCGCGCAGTGCGGCGCCGAACGAGGTCAGTTCGCGTTCGGTGCCGTCGCGCAGGACGGTGAGGTCGCCGGCGCTGCCGACGCCGGAGAGGACGGCGGCCACGGTGGTGGTGCCGTCGGGGGGTTCGGCCACCGCGAAGCCGTTGACCTGGCGGCGGCCGGTGATGACGGGGCGGGGTTCGCCGCCGTCGTAGGGCACCAGGAGCAGGTGGACCTCGCCGTGCCAGTCGTTGGGGAAGTACACCCCGTCCCGGCCGGGCTGGATCATCAGGGAGGAGAAGCTCAGGTGGTAGGGCTCGGGGTCGGTGAGGCGGACCGGTTCGGCGGAGCCGTCGGTGAGGACCGACCAGAGGCCGTAGCTGCTGGCTCCGCGGGCCCGGTTGTCCTCGGTGAGGGTTTCGGCGGCGAAGCAGACCCGGGTGCCGTCCGGGGAGAACTTCGGGCAGCTCATCTCCAGTCCGCCCCGGGTGAGGGGGCGCTGGCCGCTGCCGTCGGGGGCGCACAGCCACACGTCGCGGCGCAGGTCGTCGGCGTGGCCGGGGTGCCGGCCGGAGACGAAGGTGAGCAGCGAGCCGTCGGGGCTCCAGGAGACCTCGTCGTGGTCGAAGGGGCCCGAGGTGAGCTGGGCGGCGGCCGGGGCCGCGGCGAAGGCGCCCGTGGCGAACGGGTCGGTGACGAACACGTGGCGCGGCCGGTCGAAGGTGAACCCGAGCCCGTCCGCCATGAAGCGCAGGGCGGTGATCCGGCGCGGCCGTTCCTTGCCGGGCGGTACGCCGGGCAGGTAGCGGCCCGGTTCGGGCACCCGGGCGGTGAAGGCGAGGCGGGTTCCGTCCGGGTTCCACACGGGCTGGCCGGCGCCGAGCGGCAGGTCCGTCACGGGGAACGGGTCACCGCCGTCGAGCGGGAGCAGGTGGATCTGGGCGGGGCCGCCGCCGGGCAGCGGGCGCAGGAAGGCGAGCCAGCGTCCGTCCGGGGAGAAGGCCGGGGCGCCGTCGGACGGGCCCCGGGTGAGCCGGCGGGCCGGCGCGGACCCGTCGGTCGCGGCCACCCACAGCTCGGTCGCGTTGGCATCGGCGGCCAGGTCGGGTCCCGTCACGCTGACGGCGGCCAGACGTCCGTCGCCGGACAGGGTGGGCCGTCCCAGAATTCGCAGCAGATCGATATCCGTAGGGAGCATGGACGGAAAGGTAGGAGCGGCGTCCGGATGCCCTCAACCTCGTTCAACCGGGACGTTCAACTGCGACCGTCCGCCGGGGTGCCGGGGGTCCGCGGGGTGTCCAACCGCGGCGGTGCGGGGGTTGGACGGGGTGGTTGAGGAGATCGCGGGGGCTGCGGCATCATCGTGCGCTCCTGGCCGCCGACCGCAGAGTTGAGGTTTCCGCATGGCCCGAGCGAAGGGTCTCCCGAAGGGGCCGTTGAAGGGTCCGCTGGCGCATCCGGGTTTCCGGCGGCTGTGGACCGCGGGGTTCGTCTCGGAGACCGGCGACTGGATGTTCATGATCGCCATGCCGGTCTTCGTGTACCGGCTCACCGGTTCGGTGTCGGCGACCGCGACGAACTTCATCCTGGAACTGCTTCCCGGTCTGCTGCTGTCGCCGCTGGCCGGGGTGCTCGCGGACCGGTGGGACCGGCGCCGGCTGATGATCGGGGTGAGTCTGCTCCAGGTGCTGGCGCTGCTGCCGCTGCTGGCCGTCGACGGGCCCGGTGAGCTGTACCTGGTCAACATCGTCACCTGTGCGCAGGCCACGCTGGCCACCGTCTTCCAGCCCGCCAAGTACGCGCTGCTGCCGTCTCTGGTCTCCTCCGCCGACGTGCCCGCCGCCAACGCGCTGGCCAGCCTGGGCGGCAACCTGGCGCGGCTGCTGGGTGCCTCCAGCGGGGGTTTCCTGCTGGCCGGGGCGGGGCTGCCGGGCGTCCTGGTGATCGACGCGGCTTCGTTCCTGCTGGCGGTGGGCCTGCTGGCCCGCCCGTTCGGTGTGCCGCGGCCGGAGACGGTCCGTGAGCCGGTGTGGCGGGCCTGGGTGGCCGGGCTTCGGGAGATCCGGGAGCGGCGCGGGCTGCGGCTGATGGTGCTGCCGGTGGGCCTGATCGGCCTGGCCCAGGGCCTGTTCGCGGTGCTGTTCGTGGTCTTCGTGACCGAGCGGCTGGGCGGCGGCGAGGGGGAGACCGGGCTGTTGCGCGGGGTCCAGGCGATCGGCGGCATGGCGGGCGGGGCGCTGATCGGCACGCTGGCCCGTCGTACGGAGCCGGGCCGGCTGCTGGGGTGGGCGCTGCTGGTGTTCTCCGCGATGACCGCCGTGACCTGGAACAGCGCTTACGTGACGACCGCGATCTGGTTCCAGGCGTCGCTGTTCGCGGTGCTGGGGGCTCCCGGCATCGGGGTGTTCGCGGGCCGGATGGCGATCGTCCAGCTGCACACCTCGGACGCCACCCGGGGGCGGGTGCTGGCCTCCTTCCAGAGCGTGTTCGACGGTTTCACCGCCCTGGGCATGGCGCTGGCGGGCGCGCTGGCCGGGCTGCTCGGGCTGCCGCTCGCGCTCGACGTGCAGGCCGCTCTGCTGGGTGTGGCGGGGCTGCTGGCGCTGTGGCACTTCCGGCCGGGGGTGCGGTCGGGCGGGGCCGGAGCCGGAGCGGTGGGGGCCGGGCAGGGCCCGGGGGAGGACGCGGCCGCCGCGGAGCCGACGGCTGACGCCGGCGGGTCGGGCGCCGGCCCCGCCGGCCGGACACCCGCGCCGACGTCCTCGTAACGGCGGGCGGGCGGGTGGGCGGGAGGCCGGCGGAAACGGTTCCCGCCCACCCGTTCGCGCGGGGGGCGGGAACCGTCCGGGCATCCGCCTCAGGAGGAGACGGCGGTGACCTGCCAGGCGATCATTCCTGTGGCTCCGGATGCCGGGGTGATGTCGATCGGCAGTGCTTCCGGGGAGTCCTGGATGCGCTGGTCCGCCGGTACTCCGTCGCACGGGACGGGCTGCGGGGCCCTGTCGCCGAGGGTCATCCGCACGGTGCCGGTGCCGACGCAGGCCACGGAGACCTTGTACGTCCCGCCCTTCGTGAGGGAGGAGCGGGCGTGTACGCCGTCCGAGACCTTCTCGACCCCGGACTCCACGAACTCCGGGGCGTCGGGCGGGATCTTCTCCAGCAGGCCCTTGGCGCGTACGCCCTGGGCCTCCTCGTCCGCCGGTGCGGTCCCGCCGCCGCAGCCGGCCGCCAGGAGGGATGCGAGAGCGAGCGCCACGGCCGTGGTCAGCGGCCCGCGGCGTCCTCTCACGAGGCGGTCTCCCAGTACTTCCAGCCGACCTCCGAGGTGGGCAGCTTCGCGGTGCCGCTCTTGAGGAGCTTCTTGCCGCAGCCGTCCGCGCTGGTCTCGTACTTGGCCCACTTCACGGAGTAGCCCCAGGAGCCGTACTGGAGGTGGCCGTACTTGCCGCTGGTCACGTTCCTGCGGTACTCGTGGCCCACGGTGATCCCGACCTCGGTGCCGATCTTCGCGGTGATCGAGACCTTGGCCTTGGCGACGATGCCGCTGACCTCGACCTCACCGCCCGCGCTGACTTCCCGGAGGACCTTCCCCGACCGCTCCACCCGGACCACCATGGTGCCGCCCGGACCGTCCTTGAACGACGTGCCGCTGAACTTGGCCGGCATGTGGACCGCGGTCTTCGACGGGATCTCGAACCACGTACGGCGAGGGTTGTCGCACCTCTGGGCGCCGGCCTCCGAGTTGACGGAGGTCTCCGGCAGCTGCGCCAGCGACTCGTCCTCGGGTGCGGCCGCCTCGACGGCCTCGACCGCGGGAACCGCGGACGGCGCTTCGTCACCTGCCGCCTGTGCCGGGGACGCCAGTCCGCCGAGCAGAGCGAGAGCGAAGACCGGGCCAACGGTCCCACGCACGGTAAAACGCATAATTCCCCCATTTTCAAATGTTTATGAGCCATCGTCAGGTCAACGACGTGGCCCCTCGGCGAAGACCGTAGCCGCGCCCGGGAGGGAACGGGGAGGGCCGGAGCGAGGTTCTGAGCAAGAATTGAGGATCATGAGCACGGGACGCCCGGCGGCCGGTGGGGCGTACCCGGACGCTTAGGATCCCGGGATGGAAATTGAACTGTCGGACGCCCTGTCGGACGCCCTGGACGAACTGGCCGAGATGCGGGAAGCGGCCGACGAGGCGCAGGCCGAGCTGGCTCGCCTGCGGGAGGAACTCGGCGACACGGCTCCGTGGACGGACGAGCAGCACGCGATCTGGCGGGACGCGTGGGAGGAGGCGCGCGAGCCCTGGTGGCTCCTGGACACGGCCCTGGAGCAGTACGCGGAGGAGCTCGGTGTGGAGCGCGAGGAGCTGGAGGCCATGCTGCGGAAGGCCGCGGGCCAGGAGCCGCCGCTTCCGGAAGAGGGCTGAGGACCCGGCTGCCGCCGCGCCCTCCGCGGCGGCGCGTCAGCTCAGCCGGCGGGGTTCCGGTTCAGGTCGGTGTGCAGCACGTGGTGGTCCGAGTACGGGCTGGGGCCGACGTGGTGGGTGCGGGGGGTGACGCCGCGCAGGAAGACGTAGTCGAACTTGAGGTTCCAGTCGGTGGTCGCCGCGCAGGCGTCGGCGCCGGCGGGCGGCGAGGGGCGGCAGGCGGGGTCCGTCTCCCGGGCCAGGGCCCACATGGGGCCGAGTTCGGGGGCGCGGGGTACGGCGTTGAAGTCGCCGAGGACGATCGCGCGGTCGTGGCGGGCGACCGCCGCGGCGAGCACCTCGACCTGGCCCGCCCGTACCTCTGCCTGCCGGCGTTCGGCGAGGTGGGTGTTGAAGACGCGGACGGGCCGGCCGCCCACCAGGGTGGTGACGGCCAGGTAGCCGCGGTCCTCGGAGCCGCCGTCGGGGTACTCGGAGTTCACCGGGTCCGTCATCGGTGCCGCCGAGAGGATGGCCTGGCCGAAGCCGCCCGGCCGCCAGGGCAGTCCCCCGCAGCGGTTCCAGTTCCGCAGGACGCTCCCGTACTCGACCCGGTAGACCAGGCCGTAGACCTCTTCCAGGTGGGCGCGGATCTGCTCGACGTCCCGTACGCAGGCCTCCTGGAGGCCGATGACCTGCGGGGCGCGGGCGGCGATCTCCTTGGCCCGGCCGAAGTTGAGCCCGCTGCCGCACGGGTTGCAGATGTTCCACGTGGCGACCCGGTCGGGTACCACCTGCGGCGGCTGGGCGAGGGGAGCGCCGGTGCCGGGTGCGCTGGGGCCCAGGAGCAGCGCCGTGCAGACCGCGGTCATCGCGCACGCGGCCCGGCGCGCGCCCCTTCTCAGCACGATCGCCTCCCCGGAGTGGACGCACATCATCACACGGCGGCCTCGACGGATGATCGAGTCAGAGGTGGTTGCGTGCGGCCGCCACGATCCTCTCCAGTGCCGAGGCGTGCCGCTGGAAGGCCTGGCGGCCGTGGGGGGTGAGGCGGAGGTGGGTGTGCCGGCCGGTGCGGCTGCGCGTCTTGCGGACCTCGACGTACCCGGCGTCCGTCAGCGCGGTGATCTGCTTGGACAGGGCCGAGTCGCTGGTGCCCACGGTGTCCCGGACGAAGCCGAACTCCACCCAGTCGGCCGGAGCCAGCAGTGCGACGACCGAGAGCCGGGCCGGAACGTGCAGGAACTCGTCGAAGTCGGGGTCCATCAGCCCTGGCCGTTCCTGCGGATCAGGTTCTCGACGGCGGGGCGGAGCGCGTACGAGGCGGCCACGGCGGCCGGCGCGGTGACGGCGGCGGCGAACGTGTGCCGGGCCGGCAGGCCGGTGAAGTACGCGGCGATCGCCACCGCCCAGAAGAACACGAGGAGCATGACGCCGAAGACCGCGTAGAAGAGGACTTCCGGGCCGCCGGGCTTGCGGCGGACGGGAGCCCGGCGCTGGTGCACGAACAGTCCGCCGAGGGTCAGGGCGTTGCCCGCCAGGACGGCGGCGGTGTTCCACGGGTTCGGCAGGTCGAAGGACGCGCACACGGCGAACAGGCCCGTCGCCGAGACGATCAGGTGGGGACGGGAGTACGCGTGGCGCAGGTACTCGTCGAACGTCTGCTGCCGGCGGCGGTGTATGGCGTCGAGGGCGGTCTGGGCGTCGTAGGCAGTCATGTGCGGCATCCGTGATCGTTCGTGGCGCGAGTGTTTTCCCTTCAGGAAAGTACCACCTGCTTTCCTGAAAGGAAAAAAGGCGCGCTACGGCCGCGGGCCGGCCTGGGCCGCGTGGGTGAGGATCGCGTCGGCCAGTCGCGGGAGGAGCGCCTGCGGGAGGGCGTGACCCATGCCGGGCATGTCGACGATCCGGGAGTTGGCGATCGCCCGGCCGAGGTGGCGGGCGTGCGCCGGGGGGAACACGGGTTCGGCGTCGGCGGAGGTGATCAGCGTGGGCACCTGGTTGCGGGCCAGCTGCTCGGTGCGGTCCATGCCGGCGTGGTCGGCGCGCCCGTGGGTCATGGGGGCGTCGTAGCGGCCCGCGTGCTCGGTGATCCGGCGCTCCAGCGCGCGGAACTCCTCGGGGTCGAAGGGGATGCCGGTGCCGTTGAGCGCCCGCCAGTGCCCGACCCTGCGGTCGAGTTCCGCTTCCAGGCCCCGGTCCTCCCAGGGGGTCGCCCACAGGGCGAGGATCTCCGCGTCGATGTCCGGGAGTTCTTCGTCGGGCGTGCGGCCGCTCAGGGCGCAGGTCCCGATCAGGGTGGCGCTGATGACCCGCTCGGGGTGGTCGGCCATGAGCAGCTGGGTCAGCATGCCGCCCATGGACATGCCCACCACGTGGGCGCGGTCCACCCCGTACGCGTCGAGGACGGCGACGGCGTCCTCGGCCAGGTCGACGACGCGGTAGGGGTGCTCGTCGAAGGACCAGCTGGAGCGGCCGGTGTCGCGGTGGTCGTAGCGGATGACGTGGTACCGCCGCGCGAGGGCCGCGACCAGCTCGTCGGGCCAGGCGAGGCCCGAGGCGCCGGCCCCCATGACCAGGAGCATGGCCGGGTCGCGGGGATCGCCGTGCTCCTGTGCCCAGAGCTGCGCGCCGGCGCTGACGGGGATCATTCGCTGCTTCACTGCCATCACTCCATTGAGACGAGACGTTGCGTCTTGCTGTGTGCTCGATCAGTATGCGGGGTCCGCCGGGAGGCGTCAAGACGTTACGTCTCGTCTCGCATTCTGCGTACCGGGGCCCTGGTTGCGAGTCCCGGGTTGCGATCGGCACGTCCGCACCCGCCCACCGGGCCTGAGGTGCAGGACCGGGGCGTCCGGCGGACGCGTGGAACCATTCGCAACTGCTCATCGTCACTTGATCCGGGTCTGGCACCGCACCCAACACCGTTGTTCGGCACGGCGGTTCGCCCAGTGCCAGAACAGTCCCCTCGTCCGCGCACCCGTTCCCTCCCGGAGGTCGCCCTCATGCATCCGAGACCACGCCGACGACGCGCGCCCGCCGCCGTTGCCGTGCTCATATCCACCGCGCTCCTGTCGCCCGCGGCGGCCGCGAGCGCCTCCCCCGCGGCGCCCGGGGCTCCCGAGCCCGCCCGCATCGACCTGGTCCTCGACCTGTCCGGGTCGATGAACGACAACGACGCCGGCGGCCAGACCCGCCTCGCCGCCGCCAAGCAGGCGGTCAGCCGGATCATCGACACCGCCCCCGAGCAGGCCCCGCTGGGGCTGCGCGTCTACGGCGCCGCCTACGCCGGGAAGGACCCGAAGCAGGGCTGCGCCGACACCCAGCAGGTGCTGCCGGTCACCGCGATGGACCGGGCGGCTCGCGAGGACGCCAAGAAACGGGTCGCGGGCTTCGAGGCGGTCGGGTTCACGCCGATCGGCGTCTCGCTCCGCGAGGCCGCCAAGGACCTCGGGGGGAGCGGCAAGCGCCGTATCGTCCTGGTCTCGGACGGCGACGACACCTGCGCGCCGCCGCCCCCGTGCGAGGTGGCCCGCGAGCTGAAGGCCCAGGGCATCGGCCTCGCCGTGGACGTGGTCGGGTTCCGGACGCCCTCCTCGGCGCGGGCGCAGCTGAAGTGCATCGCCGACGTGACCGACGGCTCGTACGCGGACGCCGACGACGCCGGCTCGCTGACCGACACCCTGGGCGCCCTGTTCCGCAAGGGATGGCGGACCTACCACGCGACCGGGAAGCCGGTCGAGGGCTCCCAAAACGGCTGCCAGGACGCTCCGCTGCTCGCGCCCGGCCAGTACCTGGACAGGTTCACCGGCGGGCGCGACCTCTACTACAAGGTCAGGAAGCGGCCGGACCAGCGGCTCCAGGTGAGCGCCACCGCCATCGCCGAGGAGGGGTACTAGCGCGGTGCGATCATCGCCGTCGCCGCCGGCCCCGCGGGGGACGGCAAGCCCCGCGCCTGGCTGCGGGAGTTCGAGCAGTCGATGGGGTGGGCGAACATCATCTCCGCCGGCGGCCGCAGCCAGCCCGGAGCGGGCAACGAGACGCCCGCCCCGGACGACACCGGCTGCATCGTGGTCGAGAACCAGGTGACCCGGGCGGGTGACAAGCCGATGCCCGTCGAGCTCCTCGTCGGCATCGCCGACAAGACGACGCAGGAGACCGGGGCGCGGACTCCGGCACCCCGCACCGGGGCCGACGCCGAGGGCGGCTTCTCCTTCAACAGCGCCACCCCGATCGGACCCGGCACCCACCGCCAGTCCATCGCCGTCGGGGAGGCTCCCTTCTGGCGGGTGGAGCTGAAGGCGGGCCAGAAGCTGACGGTCAAGGGCGCGGTGGACATCCCGGAGGGCTTCCCGGGCTCCAGCACCAGCGGGTGGGGCGTCGCCGTCTACAACGCCCAGCGCGAGGCGGCGCTGTGCCACAAGGGCCTCGGCTCGACCGAGCTCTTCACGGGCAGGACCGGGCGCTTCGAGCGGGTCTGCGGCCCGTGGGAGATCACCGGGGAGGACGCCGCGAAGAGCCGCGACCCGAACGGGTACGACGTGCCCGGCACGTACTACATCCAGGCGCAGGTCGCCGAGCCGCACGACGACGCCAGGGGGATCGTCGTACCCATCTCGCTGACCGTGGAGGTCTCCGGGACCCCGCGCTCCGCGGCCGGGCCGGTGTTCTTCTTCGGTGACGAAGCCGCCCAGGGGCCGTCCCCGTCCGGTGCGCACGGGAACGGCGACGGGGGCGGGGACGGCCAGCGGGGCGGCGGAAGCGGTACGGCCGCCGCCCAGGACGGCGGTTCCGGCCCGGGCGGGCTCGTGCTCACGGCCGGGATCGGCGCCGGGGTCCTGCTGCTCGGCGGCATCGGCTTCCACGCCGTCCGGCGCCGCGGGGCGGCCTGAGGGGCGTGCTCCGGCGGAGGGGGGCCCGCCCGGCTCCGGGCGGGCCCCCGGCTCAGAGGCGTACGACGGTCCAGGCCGAGGACAGCACCTTCTCGCCCCGGCAGTGGGCCTCCAGCGCCACCTTGACCCGGCGGTCCGGGAGCTTCGCCGTCACGGTGGCCCGGACGTCGAGCACGGCGCCCGCGTCGTCGTCGGGCACGGGGACCGGTTTCGTGAAGCGGGCGAAGGATTCGAGGGGGGCGCCCGGGTCCCCGGCCCAGTCGGCGACCAGGCCGACCGCCTTCGCCATGTTCAGCATGCCGTGGGCGATCACCATGGGGAATCCCGCCGCCCGGGCCGCCTCGTCGTCGAGGTGGATCGGGTTGGGGTCCCCGGAGGCGGCCGCGTACCGGCGCAGGTCGGCGCGGGTGATCGTGCAGCGGCGCGACGGCAGCTCGGTGCCCTCCTCGACGCCGTCGTAGTCCGGCGCGGCGCCGGCCGGCGGTGCGGTGGCCGTCACGAGTCCTCCTCCGTGGCGACGACGGTCATGTGGGCCCGGGCGACCGGCTCGCCCGCCTCGTCGTGCACGTCGGCGCGCATGCGCAGGACGTCCCGGCCTGCGAGGCGGCTCACGGCGTCGAGGTGCGTGGTGACGGCCAGCCGGTCGCCGGCCCGTACGGGCCGGGTGTGGCTGATCCGCTGGTCGACGTGGACCAACCGGGCCGCCGCCAGGCCCAGTTCGGGGCCCTCCAGGAGGAGGCGGCAGCTCTCGTGCACGGCGCGGAAGACGAAGGTCGGCGGCGCGATGACGTCCGGGTGCCCCAGCGCCCGCGCCGCCCGGGGGTCGGTGTGCGCGGGGCTGTGCGCGCCGACGGCTTCGGCGAACGCGCGGATCGCGGCGCGGTCGACCTCGTGGAGGGCGGCCGGGGGGTACGTCGTGCCCGCGAGGGAGGTGTCGGCCGGCATCAGCGGCTCCCCGGGGCGTCGGCGTACGAGGGCACGGGGATCGGGGTCGCGGCCCGTTCCCAGGCGTCGCGCCAGGCGCCGGCCCGCTCGGACGGGCCGGTGGCCGTGGCGGCGGGGGCGTCGTCCCCGGCCCATCCGGTGACGGGGCGGATGCCGTGCAGGGCGTTGACGCACCACACCTCGCGGCCGGCCAGTTCCGCCGGCCGGACGCGGCGCCGGCGGACGGGGACGCCGAGCTCCGCCGCCCGGGCCAGCGCCCAGTCGCGGGTGACGCCCGGGAGGACGGGCAGCTCGGGGTCCACGGTGCACAGCGTGTCGCCCTCCCACCACAGCAGGCTGGAGGCGGCTCCTTCCAGGACGAGGCCGTCGGCCCCGGTGAGCAGGGCCTCGCCGGCTCCGGCCTCGGCCGCCTCGGCCCGTAACCGGGCCAGTTCGTCCAGGTCGGGCCCCTTGCGGCGGGGGGTGCGGCGGGGGTCGGGCCGGCCGGGCACCCAGACCCGTACCTCGGCGGTGCGCGCGGGCGCGGGGCGGACACGGATGCGCAGCCGCAGGTCCCCGGCGGAGTCGACCAGTTCGACGCGGGGGAACCACTCCCCCGTGGCGGGGATCCGGGTCATGGCCTCCTCCCAGAAGAAGCCGACGTCGGGGCCGCCCGCTTCGGCGACGGCGGCCGCGAAGCGTTCCCGGTGGCGGCGGAGTTCGCGCGCGCGGCCGTCGCGCACCAGCCAGGAGTCGGCGGCGATCGGGGTCGCGCCGCGCCCGGGCAGGAGTTCCAGTACGCGGCCGCCCGCGCCCAGGCCGAAGAGCCGCTCGGTCATCGGGCGGACCCCGCGGGGGAGACGCGCTCGGGGAAGGCCGCGCCCAGCAGGCGCAGCAGCGGGGTGGCCTTCACGGCCGTCTCCTCGTACTCCTCGGCGGGGTCGGACAGGGCGGTGATGGCGCCGCCCACGCCGTAGCGGATCCGGTCGGCGGTGACGACGGCGGTGCGGATGGCGATGCTGAGGTCGGTGGCGCCGGAGAGGGAGAAGTAGCCGATGGCGCCGGAGTAGACGCCGCGCGGCCCTTCTTCCAGCTGGTCCATGATCTGCATGGTCCGGACCTTGGGGGCGCCGGTCATGGAGCCGCCGGGGAAGGCGGAGCGCACGCAGTCGACGGCGCTCTTCTCCGGGCGGAGCCTGGCGCGCACGGTGCTGACCAGCTGGTGGACGGTGGCGTAGGTCTCGACGTCGAAGATCTTGTGGACCTGGACCGAGCCCGGTTCGGCGCAGCGGGCGAGGTCGTTGCGCACCAGGTCGACGATCATCAGGTTCTCGGCGCGGTCCTTCTCGCTGTTCAGGAGGTCCTCCACGAGCGTGCGGTCCTCGGCCGGTGTGGCGCCGCGCGGGCGGGTGCCCTTGATGGGCTTGGATTCGGCCAGGCCGGAGCGGTCGACGCGCAGGAAGCGCTCGGGTGAGGTGCTGAGGACGGAGAGGCCGTCGAAGCGGAGCAGCGCGCCGAAGGGGGCGGGGCTGATCCGCCGGAGGTAGCGGTAGCTCGCCCAGGGGTCCACGGCGCCCCGTGCCTCGATCATGTTGGTGAGGCAGACCTCGTAGGTCTCGCCGACGTGGATGGCTTCCTGGCAGGCCCTGACGAGGTCCAGGTAGCGGTCGTGGCCGTGGCGCAGTGCGACGGGGAGTTCGGTGCCGGGTGCGAGCGGCTCCTGGGCGCGGGCGTCGGCGTCGGCGCCTTCCTCTGCGGCCAGTTCGGCGAGGCGGGCGGTGGTCGCGTCGAGCCAGGCCCGGGCAGCGGCGGGGTCGTCGTCGGGGGCGAGGGCCAGGAGGTGGGTGGTGCCGGTGGCGTGGTCGAGGACCAGGGCGCGGTCCGCGAAGACCATGGCCGCGTCGGGGTCGGCGGAGACGTGGGCCGCCTCGCCGCCGCATTCGGCCTTGAGTTCGTACCCGAGGTAGCCGACCCAGCCGAGGGCGAAGTCGAACGGCAGGTCGGGGATGTGCGTGCGGGTGGCGCGCAGGTCCTGGTCGAGCCAGTCGAGGAACGGCGAGTGGTGCACCTCGGTCGGGCCGTCGGCGTGCTCCACGGTGACGGTGCACTGCTGGACGTCGGCCAGCGCGACCCGGGCGAGCGGGCCGGCGGCGTCGCCGAGTACGGAGAACCGGCCGAGGTCGCCGTCGGCGCGGCTGCTGTCGAGCCAGAAGGCGTACGGGGTGCCGCGGAACAGGGTGTCGAAGGCGTTCTCGGGGTCCCAGCGGGTGGGGAGCTGCTCGTGGTGGACGCGCAGCTCCCGGACCGGGGCCGCTTCGGGACGGGCGGCGGGGGCCGGGCCGGGGCGGACGGCGGGGCGGGCGGGCGTCCCGTTGTGCGCCCCGGCGAGCCGGAAGAAGTTGGCGAGGAGTTCGTGTCCGTGTTCCGTGCAGATCGACTCGGGGTGGAACTGCACGCCCCAGTAAGGCCGGTGACGGTGTTTCAGGCCCATGAGGACGCCGTCGGAGGTCCAGGCCGTCGCTTCGAAGTCCTCGCTGAGCGCGGAGACGGCCAGGGAGTGGTAGCGGACCACTTCGAAGGGCGAGGGCAGGCCGGCGAAGAGGCCGGTGTTCATGTGGTGGACCGGGGAGGGCCGGCCGTGGCGCTCCTCGGGGGCGAGGCCGACGTGGCCGCCGTGGAGGTGGGCGAGGGCCTCGTGGCCGAGGCACACGCCGAGCAGCGGGACGGTTCCGTGGCGCATGATTTCGGCGCCTATACCGAGGTCGGATTCCCGTTCGGGGGTGCCGGGGCCGGGGGAGATGATGACGTTGTCGAAGTCACCGAGATGTTTCAGACGCCATACCGGGTCGTCATTGTAGATGACGGTGGGTTCGTCACCGGTGACCTCTGCGACGTAATGCGCCAAGTTATAGGTGAAGGAGTCGTAGTTGTCCACGATCAGCGTGCGCATGGGATGAGCCTGCTCTCCAAGGGGGGCGTGGCCGCAGCACCTCGTTTCTGCACGTAGGGCGCTACGAACGGCCGTTCAGGCGAGGTTTCCGTCAACGGTCGGAAGCGTCCGGGCCACGACGGTGCCGGCGACGATGCCAGATTGGCCGGAAATCACGCGTCGCGGAATTTCGGGCATCACCGACCTCGGACAGGACCGACGCTAAGAGCCGGAACAGATGAATGGCCATGCCACCTTGGTGACATCCGATTCTGTTTTGCGCCTCCCTGGCCGGTGCGTAACGTGATCTACGTCGAAGGATTCGAACCATTCGTGGAGTGGTCATGTTCAGGGGGAACGAATGGGCCGCCGCCGGCGCCCAATGGGTCGACGAGACGCTCTTGCGCGGGGATCCCGCCGGCGTCTGTCTCGTGCTCGACCGGGAAGTCGACCGGCAGTCGCTGCGGCGGGCCGTGGCCGAGCGGCAGGAGCGGCTCGCCGAGGCCGGCCTGCGTCCCGGCGGCACCGCGGCCGTGCGGCTGCCGCCCTCCTTCGAGTACGTGGCGCAGCTCCTCGCCGTGTGGCGGCTGGGCGCGCAGCTGATCGTCCTGGACCACCGGCTGACGGAGTCCGAGACGGAGCGTGCCCTGGCCCTCACCAGCCCCCAGCTCCTGGTGTCGACGCGTCAGCCGGCGCCGCCGATGCGCGGCTTCCACTCCGTGGTCCCCGAGCTGACGGTCCGCGCGGGCGGTGCGCCGGCCCGCGGCGGGCACGTGCTGGTCCAGCTGAGTTCCGGCTCCACCGGGCCGGCGAAGCTGATCGGCCGCACGGCCGCCGGGCTGGGGGCCGAGCTGCGCCGCTACGCGCGGATCGAGGGGATGCCCAGGGCCGGTGAGCAGGTGGTGGTGCTCGGGTCGCTCTCCCACACCTGGGGGCTGGTCGGCGGGCTGCTGCACGCCCTGCACGTCGGCGCCCGTACGCTCCTGCCCGCGAAGACCTCGGTGCGGAGCATCCTGGACGCCGTCCGGTCGGCCCCGGTGCCGACCGCGCTGCTCGGCGTGCCCGCGCAGGTGGCGCTGCTGGCCTCGGTGGCGGAGCCGCCGCCGCTGCCCCGGCTCGTGCGGATGATGACGGCGGGCGGACGCACCCCGGAGGCGGTGGCGCGGTCGTTCACCGAGCGGTACGCGGTTCCGCTGAGCCAGGTCTACGGGATGACCGAGACCGGTGTCATCGCGGTGGACATGACCGGGGAGCACCACCCGTCGGTGGGTGTGCCCGCCCCGGGGGTCCGGGTCCGGGTGGCGGACGGTGAGCTCCAGGTCGCCCTGGAGGAGTCCCCGTACCTGGCCGGGGCCGTGCCGGACCGCTGGGCCGACGGCTGGCTCCGCACGCACGACGCCGGCGAGGTCGACCCCCGGTCGGGCCGGGTGACCGTACGGGGCCGGCTCGACTCGCAGGTCTCCGTCCGCGGCCTGAAGGTGGACCTCACCGAGGTGGAGGAGTTCCTGAACGGCCTGCCGTCGGTGGCGGACGCCGTGGTGCTGTTCAGCGACGGGATCGACGCGTACGTGACGCCGGCGCCCGGGGCGGGCCTGGAGGAGATCTCCGGCCGGCTCGCCGCCGAGCTGGCCTCGTTCAAGCATCCCCGCCGCTGGTACCTGCTGGCGGAGTTCCCCCGGACCGCGACGGGCAAGCCGCGCCGCGACCCGGAGGTGCTGCGGGCCGCGGCGGTTCCGGCGGCTACGCCGGCGTGAGCACCTCGACGCGCACCCCGGTGGCGCGGGGGCCGGCCGCGACCGCCAGCACGAACCCGTCGGGCGGGTCGGGCAGCGCGGTGCGCATCCCCTGTCCGGAGGGGACCGGCAGCAGTTCGGTGCCCGGCGCGGCGCCGAGGCGGACCGGCCGGCGCGTTCCGCCCCGGGACAACCCCGTGGCCAGCGCCTTGCCGATGGCTTCCTTCTGGGTCCACAGACCGAGGAAGGCGGCCGGCTGTTCCTCCTGCGGGCGGGCCGCCACCCAGTGGCTCTCCGGTCCGGTGAACCAGCGCCGGGCCAGGGCCGCCGCGGGCAGCGGCCGCAGCCGTTCCACGTCCACGCCGACCGCGCCGACCCGGCTGACCGCCACCGCGGACAGACCCGGTACGTGACTCACGCTGGCGTGCAGCCCCCGGGCCGCACCGCCGAGCGCGGGCCGCCCGGACGGTTCCCGCCGTACGAGGACCTCGTCGGCGGCGACGCCGAGCAGTTCGGCGGCCGCCGCCCGAAGGAGCGGGGCGCTGGCCGGATGGCGTTCGGCCGTCCGCACCAGCCGGACCAGTACTCCGCCCGTGCCCGTCATCCGCACCCCACCGACCTCCCCGATGTTCCCCGGCCGCTCCCCCACGGCCGGTCCGACCGATGTCCCCGACGTTTCCCTGGAGTCGATCACATGAGCAGCAACACCACAGGAGAGTTCCTTCTGTCCACCCTGCGCGACCTGAACTACGAAGTCGACGGGGTCGGCGACGACACCCCGCTCGGCGACGGCGGTCTGGAGCTGGAGTCCCTGACGCTCGCGGAGCTCGCGATGCAGGTCGAGCAGGAGTACGGCGTACAGATCGAGGACGAGGAGCTGGAGGAGCTGCGCCGGCTGGACTTCGGCAGGCTCGTCGCCCTGGTCTCCGGCCGCGCCGAGGCGGCCGCCGTCGGCGGGCGGGCCCAGTGACCGCGCGGCGGAGTCCCGCGCGGCCGGGTGCCGTGCTGACCCGGCCCGAGCTGGTCGGGATCCTGGCCGCGTACGGGGACCGGCAGCCCGGCGAGGTCGCCGAGCGGGTCGACTCCCTGGAACTGGCCTGGGTCGTCCACAGCGTCGAGGAGCGGTACGGCACGGAACTCGACCTGGACGAGGACGAGCTGGCCCGGATGGTGACGGTGGACGCCGTCCTGGACGTGCTGGGCAGTGCCCTCGCGGGCCGGGGAGGTGGTTCCGGTGCGGTCACCCGTGACGCCGGCTGACCGGCAGGACGTGGTCGTCACCGGCATGTCCGTGACGACCGCCTTCGGGCGGGGATCCGAGGTCCTGCGCGAGGCCCTGGTGGCCGGGCGCCCGGCCTTCGCGGAGGTCTCCCGCTTCGACGCCGGGCGGCGGCGTGCCCGGCACGCCGCGCAGCTGCCCGGCTCCCCGGTCCTGATGGACGAGCTGGTCTCCGCGGTGCGCGGGGCCGTGGGGCAGGCGGGCCTGTCCGAGGAGGACGCCGCGGGTACGCCGCTGCTCTTCGCCCGGCACGCGGACGGCGAGTGGGCGCGGGCGCCGCTGGCCGAGCAGGGCCGGCACCCCCACCATGCCGCGAGCGGCCGGGCGCTGGCCGCGGCGACGGGCCTGCGCGAGTCCGCCCGTACGTACACCAACGCCTGCGTGGCGGCGAGCACGGCGGTCGCCGACGCGGCCGCGCTGGTCGCGGCGGGCCGCGAGGAGCGGGTCGTGGTGGCGGGCGGGTATCTCGTGGACCCGGACGTCCACGCGCTCTTCGACGCGGGCCGCGCCCTGGCGACCGACGGGCAGCTGCGTCCGTTCAGCGCCGGCCGCAAGGGCCTGCTGCTGGGCGACGGGGTGGCCGCCGTGGTCGTGGAGTCGGCCGCGGCGGCCGGGCGGCGCGGGGCGCGCCCGCTGGCCCGGCTGCTCGGCTGGGGCCGCGCCGGCGACGCGTACCACGCGTGCCGGCCCCATCCGGAGGGGCTCGGCATGGCCCGGGCGATCACGGCCGCGCTGGGGCGGGCCGGGCGTACGCCCGGGCAGGTCGACTACGTCAACGCGCACGGCACGGGCACCCCGTACAACGACTCGGCGGAGACGGCGGCGCTGCGTCTGGCCTTCGGCGAGCACGCTCCGAAGGTGCCGGTCAGCTCCACGAAGTCGCTGACCGGACACACGCTGGAGGCCGCCGGGGTCGTCGAGCTCGCCGTCTCGGTGATCGTCCTGGAGGACGGCCGGCTCCCGGTGAACGCGGGCTACCTCGGGGAGGACCCGGCGTGCCGGCTCGACCTCGTGGTCGGCGCGCCCCGGCCGGTGCGCCCGCGCACGGTCGTCTCGCTCAACGCCGCGTTCGGCGGCGCCAACACGGCCCTGGTCCTGGAGGCGGTATGAGCGCGCACGCGACGCGTACGACGGGCACGGACGGCACGGACGGCACGGTCGACGTGCTGGCGCGGGGCGCCTGGCCGGAGGCCGGGGACGACGTCCAGGCCGGGCCGCCGAAGCTGGCCGGGTTCGTGGTGTCGTCCTTCAGCCCGCTGGCCGCCGAGGCGGCGGACCGCTGCCTGCGGCGCCACCACGGCGAGGCGCCCGTCCCGCCGGAGCGCGGGGACCGCACCGCGGTGGTGCTGGTCAGCCGGCTCGGCGACTTCGCCACCGACCGCGCGGTGGGCGCCGCCGTGGAGGCGGGCCGTCCGGTGCAGCCGCTGCTGTTCTTCCAGTCGGTGCCCAACGCCGTCGTCGGCCATGTCGCCACCGCCTGGGGGCTGCGCGGGCCGGTGGTCTGCTTCAGTCCGGAGGGCGATCAGGAGGAGGCGGCGCTGGACTACGCCCGCCTGCTCTTCGAGGACGGGGAGGCGGACGAGGCCCTGCTGATCCTGGTGGAGCTCTCGGTCGGCGAGGGCGCCCCGCCCGGGGCGGCGGCCGCGCTGCTGGTCTCGGCCGGCGGGGCCGTTCCCGTACCGGAGGGGCGAGGGTGAGCGCGCGGCACTCCGGGCCCGTCGGGCAGGCCGGGGGCACCGCGGCGGCCGGACAGGCCGAGCAGCCCCGGGGCACCCGGGCGGCCGGACAGGCCGAGCAGGCCCGGGGCACCGGGGCGGCCGGGCAGGCCGGGGCCCGCGGGGCCGCCGAGGGGGCCGGGGCACCCGGGCAGCGCCCGCTGGGCGAGCTGGACAACGAACTCACCGACGCGCTGCGCGAGTTCTGGTGGCTGCACGACGCCCGCTGGTACCAGGGCGTCAAGAAGCGCTTCGGGCAGGAGGTCGCCAACGAGATCAACGCCGAGGCGATCTCCTTCGTCAGCCGCCGCGTCGGCGCCTGGTACCAGCAGCGCGAGGGCACGCCCGACTCTGGCTCTCCGCAGGAGCTGGCCGCCGCGGTGGAGGGCCTGACCAGGGTGATGACCAACGAGCGGATGATGCAGTCGCACGCGGAGGCCGACCCCGGGGGCGGGCCCTCGGTGGAGACGGTCATCACCCGGCACTTCGCGCTCAGGATGCTCAAGGCCGCCCGCTCCCTGGAGGGCTACGACTGCCCGTGCCTGCAGATGCGGGACGGATGGTTCCGGGGCCTGGGCGTCGAGGTCACCGACGCCACCCGAGAGTGCATGCGGACCGGGGGATCCGTATGCCGCTTCCACACCGAAACCGCGAGGAGTTAGCAGCGGATGACAGAGATGTCCGAATCGGGCCGGCCGCCGGTCCTGGCCACGGAGCCCGGCGGTCCCGGCGGTCCGGCCGCCGGGACCGCCGAACCGGCGGCCCCCGCCTCCCCCCACACCCGCCCCGGGCTGACCCTGCTGGCCTCGTGCGGCGCGACGTTCATCGCGTTCCTCGGCGTCTCTGTCGTCTACATAGCCTTCCCCGAACTGCCGGAGAGCTTCCCCGGCACCTCGCTCTCCCTGCTGTCGTGGGTGGTCAGCGGTTACACCGTCGTGTTCGCCGCCACGCTCGCCCCGGCCGGGCGGCTCGCCGACGTCATCGGTCTGCGCAAGCTGTTCACGCTGTCCGTGGCAGGGTTCACGGTGGCCTCGCTGCTGTGCGCCCTCGCGCCGACCGTGGGTCTGCTCGTCGCCGCCAGCGCCCTCCAGGGCCTCTTCGCGGCCGGCATGGTGCCCTCGTCGCTCGCGCTGCTGCTCTCGTCCCGTCCGCCGGGCGAACGGGCCAAGGCGATCGGGCTGTGGGGGGCGTCGTCCTCCGCCGCGGCCGCCGCGGGCACGCCGCTCGGCGGGTTCCTGGTGAACGGCTTCGGCTGGCCGTCGGTGTTCCTGGTCAACGTGCCGCTGGGTGCCGCGCTGCTCTTCCTGGCCTGGCGGGTACTGCCCCGGGTACGGGTACGGGCCTCGGCCGTGCCCGACCTGGCCGGCACCGCGGCCCTGCTGCTGGGCGTCGGCGGGCTGGTCGCCGCGCTCACCCAGGGCAGCGCGTGGGGCTGGGGCAGTGCCCCGTTCCTCGGGGTGCTGGCGGGCGGCGCGGCGCTGCTGGCGGTGGCGCTGGTGCGCTCGGGGCGCCACCGGAACCCCGCGCTGGAGCTCTCGCTGCTGCGGGTGCGCAAGTTCGCCGTCGCCAACGGCTCCTTCATGCTGTTCGGCGCGGCGATGTACTGCTGGCTGCTGGCCTCCCCGCTGTTCACCGCCCAGATCTGGCACTACACGCCGCTCCAGGCCGGGCTGTCCCTGACGCCCGGGGCGCTGGTGTCGGTGGTCGCCTCGGTGCTGGCGGGGCGGATGCCCCGGCGGCACCAGCGGACGGTGGTGGTGGCCGGGACCCTGCTGTTCGCCGTCCAGTGCGGGATCTGGGCGCTGGCGCTGCGCGCCGAGCCCGACTTCGCGCTGGTGTGGCTGCCCGCCAACGTGATCGGCGGCATCGGGGTCGGTGCCGTGATGACGACGCTGTCCGCCACGGCGGCGGGGGCTCTGCCCCCGCAGCGGTTCGCGGCCGGCTCCGGGCTGGTGGTGACCTCCCGGCAGGTCGGCGCCGCCCTGGGCACGGGGGCGTTCGCCGCCCTGATCGCCGCGCTGGGCGGCCCCGGGGTGGGTGCCTTCCGGACGGTGTTCGCGGTGTGCACGGCGCTGGCCGTGCTCGCCGGGGTGACCGCCTTGTGGCTGAGGGACCCCGCGCCGGCGGCCCCGGCCCTGGACGACCGACGAGGAGAAGAAGGATGAGTACGGACGACCGGCAGAACGCCTTCCCCGGCACGGGGGCCTCCGACGGAGTGGTCCCGCCGGAACTTCCCGCGCACGATCCGGACGACGTCACGGAGAACGCGGTGATCGCCCGGCTCGCGGGCAACTGGCACCGCAGGGCCGCCGTGAAGCGGGAGGAGCCCGACCTCGACACCCTGTACGACGTCGGCCTCGACGACTACCCGGAGCGGATCCTGCCGTTCCGGGACCATCCGACGTTCCTGGCGCTGTCGCCCGAGGACCGGGCCCTGCTGCTGAGCTGGGCCTGGGTCGCGTACAACCGGACCACGGTGCTGCTGGAGGGGCAGGTCGTCAACCCGGCCTTCCAGCTGGGGCTGGACGGGTTCTTCCCGCAGCTGGACGGCGAGCTGATGCGGCGCAGCCTGGCCCAGGCGATGGTCGACGAGCAGTACCACACCCTCATGCACCTCAACGCGAGCGCCGTGACCCGGCGCAGGCGGCGCCTGGCGCTGCCGGACGCGGCGCTGCCCAAGCCGCTGATCGTGCGCCGGCACGAGGAGCTGCGGGCGGGTTGCTCCGGGGAGCGGGAGCGGTCGCTGACCACGCTCGCCTTCGCGACGGTCGCCGAGATCTCCATCAACGCCTATCTGAACCTGATAGCCGAGGACAAGGAGATCCAGCCCGTCAACAGCGCGACGGTCCGCATCCACAACCGGGACGAGTACTGCCACGCCTCGATCGCGGCGGTGCTCGCGGAGCGGGTGCACGCCGATCTGGACGCGGACGGGCAGGCGTTCTTCCTGGGGTCGCTGGTCTCCGGTCTGGAGGCCTTCGTCGGGAACGACTTCACGACCTGGCACCGGATCATGGACGAGACGGGGATCCCCGGCGGCCACGCCATGCTCGACGACATCCAGGCGGCGGGCCGCAAGCGCCTGGTCCAGGACTTCACCGGGCTGCACGGCCTCGTGGAGCGGCTGGGCGCCCTCGACCGGGTCGACTTCGACTGGTCCCGCAGCATCACCGACTCCGACGCCGCGTCCCCCGCGGCCTGACCGAACGGAACCCCGCAGACCATGGACCAGGCAGCAGGACAGACCCGGCCGGCCCGTACGGTGCTCGTGACCGGGGGGAACCGCGGGATCGGCGCCGCCGTCGCCGAGGCCTTCGTGGCGCTCGGCGACCGCGTGGCCGTCACCCACCGCGGCTCCGGGGTGCCGGAGGGCACCCTCGGGGTGGAGTGCGACGTCACCAGCGGGGCTTCCGTGGACGCCGCCTTCACGGCGGTGGAGCGGGAACTCGGCCCGGTCCAGGTGCTGGTCGCCAACGCGGGCATGACGGCGGACAGCCTGCTCATGCGCATGCGCGAGGAGCAGTTCCTGCGCGTCCTGGACACCAATCTGGCCGGTGCCTGGCGGTGCGCGCGGCGCGCGATCGGGCCCATGCTGCGGGCGCACCACGGCCGGATCGTCCTCGTCTCGTCCGTGGCGGGCCTGTACGGCAGTGCCGGGCAGACCAACTACGCGGCGAGCAAGTCCGGTCTGGTGGGGCTCGCCCGCTCGATCACCCGTGAGTACGGCGCGCGTGACGTCGTCGCCAACGTCGTCGCCCCCGGGCTGATCGACACGGACATGACCGCCGCCCTGACGGAGGAGGTCCGCAAGGAGAAGCTGCGCGGCATTCCGATGGGGCGCAGTGCCTCGGCGAAGGAGGTGGCGGACGTGGTGGCCTGGCTCGCCGGTGAGCAGGCCGCGTACGTGGCGGGCGCGGTCATACCCGTCGACGGAGGCCTGGGCATGGGCCACTGACCCGCCCCCGTCCGCCGCGCCGGACCCTGCTCGGGCCGCGCGGTCCGCACAGCCGGCACGACCGGCACGACCCGCACCGCCGGCACGACCCGCACCGCCCGCACGACCCGCACCGCCCGAAGGGAACCCCTGTCGTGTACGTCCACCCCCAGCTCCGGCCGGTCCTCGACGCCCTGCCCGCCCGTGACGTGTTCGCCGACATCCCCGCCTCCCGCGCGGGGATGAGCCGGGCCATGTCGACCCGCGAGCCGTACGGTGACCCGCGGCTGACCATCGAGGACGCCACGGCCGTGGACGGCGGGGGCGCGGCGGTCCCGGTCCGGCTGTACCGCCCGGCCGGGGCGGAGGGTCCGCTGCCCGCCGTCCTGTTCTTCCACGGCGGCGGCTTCGCCCTCGGGGACCTGGATTCCGGCGACCGCACCTGTGCCCGGATCTGCGTGGACACCGGTGCCCTGGTGATCGCCGTGGACTACCGGCTGGCCCCCGAGCACCCCTTCCCGGCCGCGCCCGCCGATGCCTGGACGGCGCTGTGCTGGGTCGCGGGTGCCCATGCCGCGATCGGTGCCGACCCCGCGCGGGTGGCGGTCTGCGGCCACTCGGCCGGTGCCTGTCTCGCCGCCGGGCTGGCGCTGCGCTCCCGTGCCGAGGGCGGTCCGGCGATCCGCTTCCAGCAGCTGCTGCTGCCCGTCCTGGACGACCGGGAGACGGGCACCTCCCGCAGGGAAGCCGACGACCCCCGGGTGATCAACGGGGCGGCGGTGGAGGCGATCTGGCGGCTCTACCTGGCCGGCGCGGACGCCGCGCGGCTGCCGTCGTACGCGGTCCCGGGGCGCGCCGGGGACCTGTCGGGGCTGCCTCCCGCCTACGTCCAGGTGGCCGGGTCGGACCCGCTGCGCGACGAGGGGCTGGCGTACGCCCGGCGCCTCGCGGAGCACGGTGTCGGTCTCGAACTGCGGTTCGTGCCCGGGGCCTTCCACCTCTTCGAGGACTTCGGGGCGGCCACGCCGCTGGCCCGGGAGACGGTCGCGCACTGGATCCGCGCGCTGCGGGAGGCCCTGCGGGCCGGGTGACCCGTGGCCGAAGACCGGTGGCCGGTTGGGTGTGTGAGGGCCGCGACACCGCGCTACATGACAAATGGCAGTCAAGCCGCTGAGACGGCGGTGAAGGGAGTGGTCTGGTGTTGTCCAGGAGGGGCCGCGTGCTACTTCGGCCGGTCCTGGACAGAGGGGATTCCATGGTCGACCACCGCAGCCGGACGATCCGCATCGTCATCGCCGACGACCACGCTCTGGTACGGGAAGCGGTCTCCCTCCTGCTCTCGCGCGAACCGGACCTGGAGGTCGTCGCGCAGGCCCCCGACGGGCCCGCGGCGGTCCGGGCGGCGGCGCGC
Organism: Streptomyces sp. NPDC043896; assembly: GCF_056435605.1. Classification (NCBI taxonomy): domain Bacteria; kingdom Bacillati; phylum Actinomycetota; class Actinomycetes; order Kitasatosporales; family Streptomycetaceae; genus Streptomyces; species Streptomyces sp. NPDC043896. The sequence goes on along the minus strand of NZ_JBWKEE010000027.1, from coordinate 62,552 downwards.
GGGGCCGACGTGGTCCTCCTCGCCTCCGCCCTGCCCGGTCCGGGGACGGAGGGGCTCCTCGGTGAGCTGCGGGCCCGGGCGCCGCAGGCACGGGTCATCCTCCTCTTAGGCCACGAGGAGGACCGCTTACCCGGTGCGCCGCCGGCCGGAGGGGAGGCCCTCGCGTACGTGCCCAAGAGCGCCCCGAGCAAGGCCCTGCTGCGCGCGGTGCGCGCGGCGGTGCGCGAGAACCCGGCCGACGCGCAGGCGGCCGCCCCGCCCGGCTTGCAGTCGGGCAAGGACCTGCTGACGGAGCGCGAGCGCGAGGTGCTGTGCTACGTCAGCCAGGCGCTGAGCAACCGGCAGATCGGTACGAAGCTCACCATCACCGAGGGCACGGTCAAGCGGCACCTGCAGAACATCTTCGCCAAGCTGGACGCCAGGTCCCGGATCGACGCGGTCAACAAGTCGCGGGCCTTCCTGAACTCCGCGCAGGCGGCCCGCCCTCCCGCCCCGAAGGACGAGGCCCGCTCCCCCGCCGCCGAGCGCGCGCCGGAGCGCACCTGCGCGCGCTAGGGCCTGTCGTCAAACTTCCGTCTGCCCCGGGCGACGACGGCAGTTTGACGACAGGCCCTAGGAAGCCGGTTCCGCCGGACCGTGGTCCGGGGTGAGGGCCCAGCGGGTGACTTCGCCGCTCTCCTGGGCCACGTACAGGGTGCCGTCGGGGCCGAAGGCGAGGCCGTGGGGTTCGCGGGCGCCGGCGGGGAGGCAGAACTCGGCGGTGGCGCCGTCGGGGGTGATCCGGCCGATGCGGCCGGTGGCCCACGCGGTGTACCAGCAGGCGCCGTCGGGGGCCACGGCCACGGCGTGCGGGCGGCACCGCTCGTCGGGCAGGGCGTACTCGGTGACGCCCGTGCCGTCGCGCCGGCCGATGCGGCCGGTGCCGATCTCGGCGAACCAGAGGGCTCCGTCGGGTGCCGCCGCAAGGCCGACGGGGGCGGCGCCTGCCGTGGGCAGCGGGTGGAGGGTGGTCTCGCCGGTCACGGTGATCCGTGCCAGGGCGTCGGCCTGGTTGAGGGTGCACCACAGGGCGCCGTCGGCGGCGGTGGTGAGGAAGGACGGGAACGAGCCTTCGGGCAGGGGGTGGTGGGTGAGCTCCCCGGCGGGGGTGAGGCGGCTGACCGCCGGGGTGTTGAGGGTGGTGAACCAGATCGCGCCGTCCGGGCCGGCGGTGATGCCGTAGGGGCCGGGACCGGTGGCGGTGGCGGTGCCGGGCAGGGGGTAGGAGCGGGATGCGCCGTCGGTGGTGATGCGGCCGATGCGGTGGTCGCGGTTGCGGGTGAACCACAGGGCGCCGTCGGGCCCGGCGGTGATCAGCGTCGGGCCGCAGTCGGGCGAGTCGAGGGGGAACTCGTCGATCCGCCCTTCGGGGGTAAGGCGGGCGATGCGTCCGGCGTGGACCAGGGTGCACCACAGGGCGCCGTCGGGGCCGGCGGCCAGGGCGTAGGGGCCGGCACCGGGGGTGGGGAGGGTGTAGGTGTGGATCAGACGGGCGGTCAAGTGGGGGCCTTCCGGGAGGGGTCACGCCGCTGCGGCGGCGGGGGCGGGGGTGCGCAGGACGAGGCGGTCGCCCTGCCAGCGGGTGCAGAGCCGGCGGTCGTGGCTGACGATGACCACGGCGCCCGGGAAGGAGGCGAGGGCCTCTTCGAGTTCCTCGGCCAGCGCGGGTGAGAGGTGGTTGGTCGGTTCGTCGAGGAGGAGCACGTCGGCCGGTTCGGTGACCAGCCGGGCCAGGGCGAGCCGGCGGCGCTGGCCGGCGGAGAGGCCGCCGACGGCGGTCGTGAGGCGTTCGGGGGCGAACAGGCCGAGGGACAGCAGGTGTTCGGCGTGTTCCCCGGGGGTGCCGGGGCGGCCCTCGGCGAAGGCGGCCAGGAGGGTCTGGCCGGGCTTTCCGGCGTCGGAGTGCTGGGCCAGCAGTCCGGTGCGGGCGCGGCGGGTGACGCGGCCGTGGTCGGCGGTGACGGTGCCGGCGAGGACGCCGAGCAGGGTGCTCTTGCCGGCGCCGTTCGGGCCGGTGATCAGGAGCCTGCCGCCGGCCGGGACGGTGAGGTCCACGGGTGCCAGCCGGCCGGTGACGGCCACGCCGTCCGCGGTGAGGGCGGTGGTGTGGGCGGCGCCGCCGGGGGTGGTGCGGGGCACGGTGGTGAAGCGCAGCGCCTCGGCCGGGGCGGGGACGGGGCGGGCGAGCAGCCGGGCGAGGCGTTCCTCGGCGTTGCGGACGCGGCTCGCCAGGGACTGCTGGACGCGGCCGGCCGCGCGGTCGTACGCCATCTTGTTGCCGTCCTTCATGGCCCGGCCGGGCGCGACCTCGCGTGCGGTGACGGCGGCGGACTCCCGCAGCCGGTCCGTTTCGGCGGTCCACTCGGCGTGGGCCTGGGCGCGGCGCCGGTTCTCGGCGGCGCGTCCGGCGAGGTAGCCGGCGTAGCCGTTGCCGTAGCGGACGGCGCGGTGGAGGTCGCCGTCGACCTCCAGGAGGGCGGTGGCGACGCGTTCGAGGAACTCGCGGTCGTGGGAGACCGTGACGGTGATGCCGCGGCGGGCGCGGAGGTGGTCCTCCAGCCAGGTCAGGGCGGCGTGGTCGAGGTGGTTGGTGGGTTCGTCGAGGAGGAGGACCTCGGGTGCGGAGGCGAGCAGCGCGGCCAGCCGGAGCCGGACCTGTTCGCCGCCGGAGAGTTCGCCGGCGGTGCGGTCGCGGGGCAGTCCGAGGAGTCCGAGGCCGTGCAGGGCGCGTTCGGTGCGGGCGTCGGCGTCGTAGCCGCCGCGCAGTTCGAAGGCGGTGAGGAGGTCGGCGTAGCCGGTGAGGACCTCGTCGGTGGTGTCGCCGTCCGCCATGCGGGCCTCCAGCTCGCGCATGCGGTCCTCCATGGCCCGGAGGCCGGCGAGGGAACGGTCGATGACCTGCTGGACGGTCAGGTGGGCGGGGAGGTGCTCCTCCTGGGCGAGGTGGCCGACGCCGCCTTCGGCGCGGACGGTGACGGTGCCGCGGTCGGGGCGTTCGGTTCCGGCGAGCAGCCGGAGGAGGGTGGACTTGCCGGATCCGTTCTCGCCGACGATGCCGAGGCGGGTGCCGTCGGTGACGGAGCAGTCGACGGAGTCGAGGACGGGGCGGCCGTCGTAGGACTTGCAGAGGTCAGTCGCGGTGAGCTGTGCGGTCATGGAGCGGCTCCAGGGGTTCGGGGGCGGGCGGGAGGGGGGCGGCGGGTCGGCGGGTGGAGGTGGTCGTGATCATCGGAGACTCCTTAAAGCGACTGATGTTGCGTTAAGATCGTTCCATGGATGCCAGTGCGCACGCAAGCGAAGATTCCGGCCACTCAGATGAATCGATTCCGGACACCGTCCGGCGGCGGACGGGCGGCCGCAGCGCCCGGGTACGCGCCCAGGTCCTGGCGGCGGCGGGCGAACTGCTGGTGGCCGGCGGGTACGACGGGCTGACGGTGGACACGGTCGCCGAACGGGCGGGCGTGCACCGCACCACCGTCTACCGGCGCTGGCGCGACGTCGGCGGCCTGCTGGCCGACGTGCTCGACGCCGCGTCCGACGACACGTGGAGCCCGCCCGACACCGGGTCGCTGGAGGGGGACCTCACCGCGCTCAACCAGGAGGTCTACGAGGCCCTCGCGGGCGGCGGACCCAGCCTGACCACCGCGCTGATCACCGCGGGTTTCCGCTCGCCCGAGGCGGCCGGGGCCCTGGCCCGCTTCTGGGAGGACCGGTACGCGCGCTGCGCTGTGGTCGTCGCCCGCGCCGCCGGGCGGGGCGAACTGCCGGGCCCGGCCGACGCCCGCGCGCTGCTGGTCGCGGCGACCGCCCCGCTGTACCACGAGCTGCTGCTCCTGCGGGCCGCCCCCGACCCGGCCCTGCCCCGCCGGGCGGCCGCGGCCGCGGCGGCGGCGGGCCGGGCGGGTGCCTTCGGCGCCCCGGGCCCGGGGTGAGACGGCCCGGGGTCAGCTCCAGTCGCCGACGGAGTCCGCGAAGGCCCTGGCCAGGGGGGTGAGGGCGTCCCAGCGGCGGACCGCCCAGCCGACCGGCAGGGGCGGCAGGGCGGGTACGGGGACCAGCCGCAGGGGCCCTCCGGGCGCGGCGGACAGGCCCGGGACGGCCGGTACGACCGTGTGGCCCAGGCCGAGTTCGGCGAGCAGGAGGGCGGTGTCCCAGTCCGCGACGCTGGTGTCGGAGCCCACGCGGACGCCCAGGCCGGTGAAGGCCGCGTCCAGGTGGGCGCCCGAGAGGGAGTTCGGGGGCAGCCGGACCAGGCGGACGTCCGACAGGTCGGCGGGGTCGATGGCGGCGCGTCCCGCGAGGGGGTCGTCCGCGCGGGCCGCGAGGACCCAGGGCAGCTCGGCCACCGGGCGCTGCTCGATGCCGGGGACCGGCGGGCCGATGGTGACCCAGGCCAGGTCCAGGGTGCCGGCGAGGAGGGCCTCGAAGCAGCGGCGGCTGGAGGTCTCGGTGCGGAACTCCAGGCTGGTCCCGGGGTGGTGGCGGCGGAACTCGACGATGGCCTCGGCCATGAAGTGGCGTACGGTCCCGCCGCCGGTGCCGACGCGTACGGATCCGCCCTCGCCGTTCGCCAGGCCGGCGAGGCGGCGCAGCGCCTGGTCCAGGCCGGTGATCCCGTCGGCGGCGGCCTCGTAGAGGATCCGGCCGGCCTCGGTGGGGGCGACGCCGCGGGGCCGGCGCTCCAGCAGGGCGGTCGCCGTCTCGCGTTCGAGGCGCTTGACGTGCTGGCTCACCGCGGACTGGGTGCGGCCCAGCTCCCGGGCCACGGCGCTGAGGCTTCCGACGCGGCACACCGCGATGAAGACGCGCAGGTCGTCGAGGGTCATGAGACCCAAGCTATGGCTTGGGTGAGGCCAAGAAAACCCCAGGATTGACTGGAGGTTGGGGAAGGCGCAGCATTTTCCGTGGGCCCAGGCGGCAACCTGTCCGGCGGCCGCGTCCGGGTCCGGAACCGGGCGCGGGCGCCGGACGGGTGCCGACCGGCGGGCCGGCCGGGCGGCCCCGGGGGGGCGGGGCCGCCGGGGTGCCGGGCCGGAGTGCCGGCCGGGTTGTCAGGCGGGTGGTGTCAGGCGGGGGCGGTGGCTCCCGGGTGTGCGGCGAGGCGGGCGAGGGGTTCGGCCTCCTGCGGGTGGCGGGCCTTGACGTAGGCGATCTGACGGCGCGGCACGCAGCCGCGCAGCAGTTTCGCCCGGTCCGAGCCAGTGGAGTAGTGGATGTGCGAGAGCCCCTCGGCCATCGCCGTCCGCAGCAGCTCGTAGTAGACGAGCCCGAAGTAGAGCGGCAGCCTGCCCTGTGCCTCGTAGTCGAACCCGGCCTGGCGGGCGTACATCTCGCCCCGGTGGGTGAAGGTGAGGGCGAACCCGGCCAGGTTCCCGTCGAGGTGGGCGGTGGTGACCCGGGCGGCCTCGCCGGCGTGGCGGGCGACGCTGTGCAGGACGGCGGTGAAGGCGTCCGCGTTCGCGGGGGTGCCGTACTTGGCGTAGAGGGCGAGCTCCAGGGGGGCGAGCTGCTCGATGAGGGCCGGGGTGAGCGGCTGCGTCCGGTAGGTGACCCCGGCCTCCTCCAGGGCGCGGAGTTCGCGCCTGATCTTCGTACGGCGTGACCGGTCGAAGCGGGCCAGGTAGCTGTCGAAGGAGCCGTCCTCGGGGACCGGCAGGGAGTACGCGGTCTGGCCGGGCAGTGCCGTGTACCCGCGGTCGTCGAGCACGCCGCGCAGCAGGTGGTCGTCCTCGTCGACGTACAGGAAGGACACCGACCGCAGACCGGCCTCCCGGGCCTCCTCCTCGGCCCGGTGCACCAGGGCCGTGAGGGTGGCGCGTCCGCCGTCGGGGGCGGGGGCGGTACCGGCCTTGGTGTGGGAGGGGTTGCGGCCCCCGCACGCCAGGGCGGGCAGCAGCCCGGCGGTCCAGGGCGCCTCCTCGCCGGTCAGGGTGCGGTGGACGGTGTCCACGACCCTGGCCGGGCTGCAGAAGACGTACGGGGTGTCGTGGTCGAGCGGGTACGCGGGCAGCACACCGGTGGCGGGGCCGTCGTCCTCGTGGGCCGTGAGGTAGTACGGGGCGCCGCCCGCCGTGGCCTCGGCGTGCCGCAGCCACGGGGAGGCGGCGTAGAACCCGCGGGGGCCGAGCAGGGCGTCCCAGTGCCGCGGGTCGGTGTCGCGCAGGGCCCGGTGGACGCGTACGCGGGGTCCGGGTGCGGCGGTCACCGGCCGTCGCCCGTCGCGGGGGCGATGACGGGGGTGAGCTGGCCCAGGGCCGCCTCGGCGCGGCGGACCGCGTCGCCGGTGGTGTCGCCGGTGGCCACGACGTAGCCGAGCAGGTCGAGGTTGCTCTCGGCGGGCCGTACCGGGTCGCCGGGGCGGACCTCCAGGTCGACGTCGACCACGCCCGGGACCCGGCGGGCCAGGTCGGCGCCGCCGATCGCGGTGAGGGTGCCGGCCTGGCGGGCGGAGAGGTAGCGGGAGGCGGCCGCGCGGTCGTGGGTGGTGGTCAGGTCGGCGGCCAGGCCGGCGTGCAGCCGGACGACCTCGCGCTGGAGGTAGAGGCCGGTCGCCTCGCGGATGAGCTGGGTGATCTCCGCGCCGGGCATGCGGCCGTTGACCTCGACGACGTACGGGCCCTTCTCCGTCATCTTCACCTCGACGTGCGCGGCGCCGAAGTCGTGGCCGACGGCCTCCAGCGCCCGGCGGGCCAGTTCGGTGCACTCGGCGCGGACGGGTTCGGAGAGCATCGAGGGGAAGGTGTCGCCCATCTCCACGAAGTGCGGGTGGGCGCCGAGGGCCTTGTCGGTGACGCCGAGGAACCGGCGCTCGCCGCCGTCCAGGACGGACTCGACGCTCACCTCGAAGCCGAGGAGGTACTCCTCCACGAGCGCTCCGGGGCGGCGGGGCTGGCCGCGGAAGTCGGTCGGGGAGGAGCTGATGTCCCGGTAGGCGGCCACGACCTCCTCCGGCGTCCGGCACAGGGTGACGCCGATGCTGGCGGATTCGGTCATGGGCTTGACCACGACCGGGTAGCCGAACCGTTCGGCGGCGTCCAGCGCGTCCTCTTCGGCGGTGGCCTGGTGGAAGCCGGGCACGGCGACGCCGGCCCGTTCGCAGGCCTGTCGCATCAGCAGCTTGTCCCGGCAGTTGCGGGCGGCCTGCGGGGAGAGGCCGGGCAGGCCGAAGTGTGCGGCGACCTCGGCGACGATCGGGATGTTGTAGTCGGTGACGGTCATCACGCCGCGCAGCAGGCCCTGTTCGTGGAAGGGCTGGAGGGCGGCGGCCACGGCGTCGGCCGAGTTGGTGTCGGTGCGCACGATCTCGTCGACGTGCCGGGAGAAGATCTCCTCGGCGATGCCGACCACCCGGTAGCGGTCCGGGTCGTTGCTCACCAGGACGGTGTGGAAGCCGAGCTCGTGGGCGGCGCGCAGCGGGGTGAGGCCGAAGTTGGACAGCTGGCTCTCGACGACGGCGATCACGCCGGGTGCGGTGTTCATGTCTGGTTTCCTCCAGGGTCGGGGGCCGGGGCCGGGGTGGGGTCCGCCGCGGCGGCGGGCGTGGGGGACGGGGCCGGGGACACGGCCCGGGTGATGGCCCGGCGGGCCGCCAGGCTCAGCAGGAGGGCGGCCAGGGTGAAGGCGGCGGGCATGCACAGCGCCGCGCCGGGGCCGGCCCGGTCGGCGACCAGGCCCGTGAGGGCGGAGCCCGCCGCGCCGCCGAGGGCGATGAAGCTGCCGACGCCCGCGAAGGCCTGGGTGGCCCGGCCCTGCGCGGTCATCTCCCCGATGAGCTGGAACTCCTCGGCGCCGGCCGGGGCCATGGGGAGCCCGCTGAGCACGAGCAGGACGCCGAGCAGCACCAGCGCCCAGCCGGCCGGGAGGCCGGGCGCGAGGGCGCGTACGGCGGGCAGGGCGGCCAGTGCCAGGGTCAGCACGATCAGCAGGCGGAGGTAGCGCCGGTACGTGGTGCCGCCGAAGGTGCGCGCGCCGTAGAGGAGTCCGCCGACCACGCTGCCCGCCGACTGGAGGGCGACGAGGGTGCCCGCGAGTTCGGGGGCCGAGCCCTGGTCCCGGAGGGAGGCGGTGACCGCGACCACGAGCCCGCTGGACAGTGCCGCCGTCAGGGCGATCGCCACGAGGACGGCGGTGGCGGCGGCCCGGACCGGTGCCGGTTCCGCCTCGGCCGGTTCCGCGGCGGGCGCGCCGCCGGGGGCGGCCGGGGGCCGGCCGGCCCGTGCCCGTACGGCGGGTGCCTGCCCGTACGCGAGGGCTCCGGCGCCGAGCAGGACGGCGGTCACCAGCAGGGCGCCGCGGGCGCCGGTGAGGGTGGCGAGGACGGTGACGGCGGTCGGGCCGAGGATGAACAGCAGTTCGCTGAGGGTGGCTTCGAAGGAGTAGGCCCGCTGCCGCAGGGCCGCGTCCTCGGTGAGGGAGGGCCACAGGGCACGCATCGACGCCCCGACGGGGGCGGTGGCCAGCCCGGCCGCGCAGGCGGCGGCGGGCACCAGGGCGGCGGGGGCGGTGGCCGTGCTCAGGGCGGCCGCCGCCAGGGTGAGGCCCGCGAGGGGTCCGGAGACCCGCAGGACGCGGCTCGGGCCGGCCCGGTCCATCAGCCGTCCGGTGAAGGGTCCCCCGGCCGCGCTGCCGACGGCGTAGGCCGCGCCGGCGGCGGCCCCGGCGGCGAGGGAGCGTCCGGACTGGACGCAGGCGAGCAGCAGGGCGATGGGGACCATCGTCCCGGCCAGGCGCGCGAGCGCGGCGGGTACCGCCGCCGCGCTCGCGCCCGGAAGCCTCAGGAGCTCCAGGTAGGCCCTGACCATTACGGGGTCCCGGGCGCCGGGTCCGGGCCGGCCGGGTCGGCCAGGGCGAAGACGTCCGCGCCGGTCTCGGCCCGCCAGACCAGCTGTTCGGCGTCCCCGTCGACCGCGACGACGGCGGCCCTGGTGCGGATGAAGTTGTTGCTGCGGCCGAGCGAGTAGGCGCCCGTGTCGTGCAGGCACAGGAGGTCCCCGGCCCGTACGTCGTCGGGCAGCTCCGTGGCGGCGGCGTGTACGTCGTTCTCGTAGCACAGCGGGCCGGCCACCGACCAGGTGCTGTTCACGTCCGAGTACCGCCTGCCGATCGGGGTGAGCCGGTGGACCTCGCCGGTGCCGCTCCACGGGGTGACGTGGTTGCCGGCGTCGAGGATCAGCCAGCGGGCTCCGGGGATCTCCTTGCGCGACATCACCCGCGTGACCATGGCCATGACGTCCGAGACCAGCCAGCGGCCGGGCTCGCAGGCGAGCGCCACGCCGTCGAGGCCGCGCCGCCGCATCCGCTCGTCCAGTTCCGGCAGCAGCCGGGCGATGTCGAGGAAGGGCTCCTCGTCCGGGAAGGGGTCCCCCCCGCGCAGGGCGGCCAGCGCGCCCTGCGGGCCGGTGCGGGGGCGCCGGATGCCGGGTACGCCGAACCCGCCGCCGATGTTGACCTCGGTGAGGCCGAACCGGGCGTGCAGCCCGGCGGCTTCGTCCAGGACCCGGTCCAGTGCGGTCAGCATCAGGTCCTCGTGGACGATCTGGCTGCTGAGGTGGGCGTGGACGGCCCGCAGGGCCAGGTGCGGGGACGCGTCGATCCGGTCCACCAGCCCGGCGAGCTGCGGTGATCCGGCGGGCCAGCCGAAGCGGGTGCGGGCGGCGGCCCGTTCGGCCTGGGCGCGGTAGCTGGGGTCGGCGGAGGTGGAGACCGGCAGGCCCGGGGAGATCCGGATGCCGACCTCGACGGGCTGTCCGGTGCGGGCGGCGACGGCCTCCAGCGCCTCGATCTCCTGCTCGCCGTCGATGTTGACGCGTACGCCGTGCCGGACGGCGGCGGCCAGTTCCGCGTCCGTCTTCACGGGGCCGTTGAACACCATGGCGGCGGGGTCGAAGCCGGCGGCCAGCGCGGCCTCCATCTCGTACCCGGAGACGACGTCCGCGCCGAGGCCGTGGGCGGAGAGCCGCCTCATGAGGTAGGGCAGGTAGTTGGTCTTCACCGAGTAGTAGGCGCGGGCGGGCCTGCCGAGCCCGCCGAGCACCTCCAGCAGGTGGGCGGTGGCGCGGTCCAGGCGTCCGGCGTCGAGGACGTGCACGGGGGTGCCGTGGCGCTGCGCGACGTCGGCCAGCCGTGCGGGGTCCCACCCGGGCCCCGTGCCGGTGTCCGGCCAGGGACGGCTCATGCGGACGCCTCCGTCCGCGCGGCGTGGACGGACTCTCCGGTGAGCAGGCGGAAGCCGGCGTCGATGTGGTCGCGGGTGGCGAGGCCGGCGTGGCGGCGGTGCCATTCGCCCGAGGCGAGGTCGTCGCGCAGGCGGCTGACACCGCGCTCGACGGCCTGCTCGTCGGTGAGGGCGAAGGCGGAACAGGCGCGGCGCGTGGCGGGGTCGAGATAGGCCTCGGGGCGGCGCCAGAAGGCGGTCATGAACCCGTCGGTGAAGTCGTGCCAGACGGGGAGTTCCGTCACCTCGCAGGGGCCGAGGAGCTTGGTGAGGCGTTCGATGGAGGGCACGCGGGAGCACTCCGCCTCGGCGATCTCCGGGACGTAGTCGCGGGTGAACCAGAAGTTCCGCTGTACGTCCATGTCGTAGGTGACGATGGAGAAGCGGCGGGCGACGCGCTGGAGTTCGGCGATCCCGGCTTCCAGGTCCGTCCAGTGGTGGACGGTGAGGACGGCCATGACGGCGTCGAAGCTCTGGTCGTCGAAGGGCAGCCGCTCCGCGCTCGCGACGACGCACGGCGCCGCGAGCGGGCCGCGCTGGGCCCGCATCCGCAGGGACGGTTCGACCGCGACGAGCGTGCGGCCCGCGGGCTCGTAGGCGCCTGTTCCGGCGCCGAGGTTGAGCACCGTGCGGGCGTCGCCGAGCGAGGCCTCGATCTGGGCGGCCCAGCGGTGGTCGGGGCGGCGTACGGAGGAGTAGCCGACGCCGATCCGGTCGTAGACGGGGGCGTGGCCCGCGGGGGCGGCGGTACCGGCGGGCGTGGCCGGCGGGGTGGGGGGCAGGGTTTCGGACATCGTGCTCAGACCTCGTTGCTCGCGCGGACCTCGGCCTCGTACTCCTCGCCGTAGCGCCGGTTGTCCCAGCTGTTCACGGCGACGAGCCACACGTCCCGGTGGCCGCCCTCGTCGGTGAGGTGCTCGATGTCGGTGACGTGGTGGAACATCAGGCGGTCGTCGAAGGCGATGGCCTGGCCGTCCTGGAGGGTGGTGCGGAAGAAGGGCTCGCCGCCGCCGAGGGGCATGAGCTGGGTCTCGCCGCCGGAGATGTTGTGGCGGCGGGTGACGGCGACGATGCCGTACTGGTGGCCGTCCCGGTGCGGTCCCTCGGGTGCGGCGATGCCCTCGACCTCGGGGGTGGAGACGACGCGGCACTGGTGGACGTTCAGCTGCCAGGCGGTGTTCTTGTCGAGGCCGAGCGCTTCGGCGCCGGCCGCGATGAGCGGGGTGGGATCGGTGGTCAGCGGCTCCAGCGTGCGCATCTGTCCGCCGACGAGGTCGTTGTACTGGCGCGGCTGCGCGAAGTGACGGTGCGGCAGCAGTTCCAGCTTCCACCGGTCTTCGTGGACCAGGCGGAACTGGGAGAAGCGCCGGTACCTCTGCGTGGAGCCGGTGTACGGGTCGAGCGGCAGCTTCTCGAACTCGGCCAGGCTGTGCTCGTCCAGCGGCGGAGTGTCTATGACCGCGTAGCCCTGGTCGCCCAGACTCATGTGAACCCCCAACGTCAGCAGCCCGGATGTGTGTCATCCGGGCTTCGAAGCAACGTTGCGCAGGCTAGGCGGGTGTACGGCACACCAACAAGATCATGATCTTGGGGTGAACGCCGGTGGAACTCGACAACTTGTCGAATGGACAACCGGCGTACCGCGCGGTATGGGAGGGGCGCGCGCCCCCGCCCGTCCGGTCGTGGTCACGGAACGGGCATGGCCTGAATGATACCAGCCGTCATGGCCGGAATGCGACGGACCTTCAGGTGCCGGGGCAGCGCAGGGTGTCGCCGGTGACGGGGGCGCCGTCCAGCTTGTTGCGGTCGTAGGTGACCGTCCTGACGCGGACGGGGTCGGTGCCGACGGCGACGTCGAAGGTCTCGCCGTGGTCCGGGGCGGACCGCAGGAGGGCGCCGGGGAGGGCCGCCGCGAGGGTGGCCGCGTCCGCTTCGCGGGCCGGGTCGTACGTGATGACGGGCGGCCCCGCCGGGCGGGCGGCGGGCGCGGGCCGGGAGGTGGCCTGGAAGCCGTCCCGGGCCAGGGCCGTCGCCACGGCGGGGTCGTCGACGCGGGCCCTGATGCCTGCCGGGTTGGTGTCGGCGGGGGTTTCGGGGACGGGCTGGATGCGGGGGTCGCCGGTGATGGGGCGGTCCTCGGCGAGGGCGTCCCAGAGGGCGGCGGCGCGGGACTCGTGCCAGACGAGGGTGGAGCCGACGCCGGGGACCCGGTGGTCGAAGAGCCGGATGGGGACGGTGGCGAACTCGATGTGCCCGGCGCGGAGCCGGCCGAGGGCCCAGCCGATGCGGACGAGGTCGTGCAGGCCGGTCTTCTCGTCGGTGCGCACCGTCTTGAGGAGGGTGCGCGCGGTGCGGGCCGTGCTGACGGGACCGGACAGGGCGCCTCCGGCGGTGAGGCGGGCCAGCAGGTCGTTCACGGCGCGCTGCTGGCGGCGGACGCGGCCGAGGTCGCCGGGCCGGTTGGTGACGTGCCGGGCCCGGACGTAGCGCAGGGTCTGGTTGCCGTCGGTGTGGTGGACGCCGGCGGCGATGTCGAGGCCGGAGCCCTCGTCCTTGAGGGGCCGGTCGGCGCAGACGGTCGCGCCGCCGAGGTTGTCGACGGTCTGCTCGAAGCCGGTGAACCCGGTCTCCAGGTAGTGGTCGACGCGCAGGCCGGTGACCTGTTCGACGGTGCGGACCGTGAGGGGGCCGCCGCCGATCGCGTACGCCCCGTTGATCTTCCCGAAGCGGGGCGCGCCGGGGAGCGGGTACTGGACGTAGGAGTCGCGGGGGATGGAGACGACGCGGGCGCGGCGTCCGTCCGCGGAGAGGTGGACGAGCATCATGACGTCGGTGCAGTCGCAGCCCTTGCCGCCGACGTGCAGACGGCGCTTCTCGGCGGCGGAGAGGCCGGCGCGGCTGTCGACGCCGACGACGAGGATGTTCGTGCCCCGGCCGCCGGCGGCGGTGCCGCCCTCCGCGGACAGGGCGCGGGCGCCGGCGGGGGCGCCCGCCGCGAGGGTGGCCAGCAGCGTGAGGGCAACGGTGAGTCGACGCAACGCGCATCCCCTGACGTGGTGGGGTGAGGTGGTGGCGGTAGCCGCGGGAGGACCGTACTGCTGATGCCTGCGGCGGGCGGGGTTACGCGCCGTAGGGGCGGCCGGAATGTCCCGGGCGGGTCTGGCGGGGCCGCCGGGTCGGGCGGGTCGTCTGCGGCGGTCCGCGCCGGGCGGGGCGCGGAGGCGGGCGCGGGCGGGGCGCGGGCGGGGCGGGCGGGACGCGGGCGGGGCGGGCGGGACGCGGGCGGCATCCGGTTGCATGGGGCACTGATCGGCTGGTTTCGGCCTTCTGGTACTTCTTCAGGCCATGAAGAAGATCACTCGCCGCCAGGCTCTGGGGATCGGCGCCGGGACGACTGCCGCCCTGGGGCTGGCGGCCTGCTCGTCCAAGCCGGCTCCCGCCGGTCCGGCGGCCGGGCCGTCGGGGACCTCCGGGGCCTCGGGGGCGCCGCTGTCCATACCCACCGGCGGCATCGACGAGGTGTACGAGGGGCGCCGCATCCAGATCACACTGGGGGCACCGGGGCACCACGGGGTACCGGTCCCGGACATCAGGATCGACGGCAAAGAGCTGCACCTGATGGGCAACGCGGACGGCAGCTGGGTCACCGTGGTCAACCACTACGAGAGCTTCCCGGACCCCATCTCGGCCGCCCGCGCCGCGATCCGCGGCCTCCAGGGCGCCGAGCTCGCCCCGTTCGTCCTCCCGAAGGAGCCCCCGCAGCTGTGACCGTACGCAAGAACCAGGCCGTGCTGACGCCCGACGAGAAGCGCGCCTTCGTCAACGCGGTGCTGGAGCTGAAGCGGACCGGTGTCTACGACCGGTACGTCAACGCCCACAACTACTACCTGATGGCCGACTCGGACTTCGGGAACCGGATCGGGCACCGCACGCCGTCGTTCCTGCCCTGGCACCGGCGCTTCCTGCTGGACTTCGAGGCGGCGCTGCAACGCGTCGACCGCAACGTGGCCCTGCCGTACTGGGACTGGACCGCCGACCGGGCCCCCAACTCCTCCTTGTGGGCCTCCGACTTCATGGGCGGCACCCGGCGCGGCCGGGACGGGCAGGTGCTCGACGGACCGTTCGCCCACGCGGGCGGCAAGTGGGCCGTGACCGTGGGCGTGGAGCGGCGGGACTACCTGCGGCGCGTGCTGGGTTCGGGCGTGCCGCAGCTGCCGACGCGGGCCGAGGTGGACTCGGTGCTCGCCATGCCGGTGTACGACAGCGCCCCGTGGAACAGCGCGTCGAGCGGGTTCCGCAACCACCTGGAGGGCTGGCGCGGGGTCAACCTGCACAACCGGGTCCACGTGTGGGTGGGGGGCCACATGGCCGGCGCGGCCTCCCCCAACGACCCGGTGTTCTGGCTGCACCACGCCTTCATCGACAAGCTGTGGGCCGACTGGCAGGCGCGCAACCCGAACTCCGGCTACCTGCCCGCGTCCCGGACGCAGAACGTGATCGACCTGCGGTCCCCGCTGCCGCCGTGGAACAACGTGACGCCGGCCGACATGCTGGACCACCGGCGGTTCTACACCTTCGACAAGCCGTAGGAGCAGCGGCCGGCACCGGGGCCGACGGTCCGTCAGGCGGATCCCGGGTGCCCGGTGGGCCCGGTGGGCCCGGTGGGCTCCGTGTGTTCGAGGGCTTCGGCCGGCAGGCGCCGGATCCCGGCGGCCAGGCCGTGGCCGGCCGGTGCCGCGCAAAGGGCCCGCGCCCCCTGTGGGTGGGCGCGGGCCCTTTCGTGCGCGAACCCGGCGGGTCAGGCGACGAGTTCGGAGCCGGTGGTCTCGGGTGCGGCGGGTGCGGCCGGCTTGCGGCCCCGCATCACCAGGGTGGCGAGGACGGCGGCGGCCAGGATGGCGGCGGCGCTGATGGCGAAGGTGGTCGACATCGAGGTGGTGAAGGCCTCGCGGGCCGTGCGGACCATGCCCTGGTCGCCGCCGGCGACCGCCAGGGCCCCGGCGATGGAGTGCCTGGCCTGCTCGGGCGATCCGGCCGGCATCTCCGCGGCGAACCCGGAGGCGAGGAGCGAGCCGAGGATCGCGATGCCGAGGGCGCTGCCGGCCTGTCCGATGGTGTCGTTGAGGGCGGAGCCGACGCCGGCCTTCTCCTCGGGGATGGTGGCCATCAGGGCGCCGACGGCGGCCGGCATGGCCGCTCCCGCACCGAGGCCGAGCAGGCCCAGGGCGACGGCCGGGACGGTGAAGCCGCTGGTGGGGGTGACGGTGGTCAGCAGGGCGAAGGAGCCGGCCATCACGAGCATGCCGGCCACGATGAGCGGGCGGTTGCCCACCTTGGAGGCGAGGGCGGCGCCCGCGCCGTTGCCGATCAGGGCGGCCACGGCGAGCGGGACGAAGGCCAGGCCGGCCTTGAGGGGCGAGTAGCCGAGGACGAACTGCAAGTACTGGGTCAGGACCAGCAGCAGGCCGCCGTTGCCGATCTGGACGAGGGTCAGGGAGAGCGAGCCGCCGCTGAAGTCGCGGTTCTTGAAGAGGACCAGCGGGACCATCGGGGAGGAGGTGACGTTCTCCCAGACCACGAAGCCGACGAGGGCGATCAGGGCGACGGCCAGGGTGAGTGCGGAGCGGCCCTCGAAGGCGCCGTGCTTCGGGATCTCGATGATCCACCAGACCAGGGCGGTCATGCCGACGGCGGAGAGGACGGCGCCCAGCGGGTCGGGCTTCTGCCAGGGGCCCTTGGACTCAGGCATCAGGGTGAGGGCGGCGACGAGGGCGAGGACGACGACCGGGACGTTGATGAAGAAGATCGACTGCCAGGAGAAGTGGTCGATCAGGACGCCGCCGAGGACCGGGCTGCCGACGAGGCCGAGCATCGAGACCGAGCCCCAGGCCGCCATCGCCTTGGGCCGCTCGTCCTCCTCGAAGACGGTGATGAGGATGGAGAGGGTGGACGGCATGATCAGCGCGCCGCCGACGCCCATCGCGACGCGTACGGCGATCACCTCACCGGGGCTGGTGCAGAAGGTCGCGGCCAGGGACGCCGCCCCGAAGAGCACGAGGCCGATGAGCATGATCAGGCGCCGGCCGAAGCGGTCGCCGAGGCTGCCCGAGGTGAGCAGGAGCCCGGCGAAGACCAGGATGTAGGAGTCGAGGATCCACTGGATGTCCTGCGCGCTCGCGCCGAGGTCCGTGGTCATGGACGGCACCGCGACGGTCAGGGCCATGGAGTCGACGACCAGGACCAGCGAGCTCAGGCACAACACGATCAGGATCCACCAGCGGCGCGGGTTCCTGGTTTCCATGGGAATGGCTCCCCTTCGTCTTCATCTCGGCGCGTACGTCGTTTCGTTCTGCGCACACTGTACGCACGACGGAACGGTGTACGCAAGAGTGGGAAGGATGGACAGCCCGAGACTGGATGATCTAGGTTTCTGCCTAGAGGGTCTAGGTTGGGGGAGGTGCCCGATGGTGCGCGCGGGTCTGAGCGCGGAACGGCTCACGCAGGCGGCCGCCGAGATGGCGGACGAGGCCGGGCTGGACAAGGTGACGCTGTCCGCGCTCGCACGGCGCTTCGGCGTGAAGGACGCGAGCCTGTACTCGCACGTCAGGAACCTGCGGGAGTTGCGGGTCCGGGTGGCCCTCGCGGCCTCCGAGGAGATGACCGGGCGGATCGCGGAGGCCGTGGCGGGGCGGGCCGGGAAGGAGGCGCTGGTCGCCTTCGCCGACGCCTACCGGGCGTACGCCCTGGAGCGCCCGGGCCGTTACGCGGCCACGCAGATGCGGTTCGACCCGCAGGAGGTGGAGGGCTCGGCCGGGCTGCTGCGGAGCGTGGAGCTGACCTACGGGATGCTGCGCGCGTACCGGCTGGCCGAGCCGGACGTGACGGACGCGGCCCGGCTGCTGCGGGCGGCCTTCCACGGCTACGTCCACCTGGAGCTGAGCGGCGGCTTCGGGCACTCCCGGGCCGTGGACGAGTCCTGGTCGCGCGGGCTGGACGCGCTGCACGCGGCGCTGGAGAACTGGCCGCGGCGGGACGCGCCCCATGCCCGGAACACCGAGGAGGACGCACGCTGATGGGTACGGACACCCTCACCACCGGCACGCTGGAGGTGCCCGGCGCCACCCTGTACTACGAGAAGCGCGGCAGCGGGCCGGTGCTGCTGCTGATCCCGGGCGGCGGGGCCGACGCCGGGCTGTACGCGGGGATGGCCGGCGGGCTCGCCGCCGCCGGGTACACGGTGGTCGCGTACGACCCGCGCGGCCAGTCGCGCAGCCTGCTCGACGGGCCGGCCGCCGACCAGCGGGTGGAGGTCTGGGCCGACGACGCGTACCGGGTGCTGGAACGGGTCTCCCCGCACGAGGCCGCGTACGTACTGGGGTGCAGCGCGGGTGCCGTCGTCGCGCTGGAACTGCTGGCCCGTCACCCCGCCCGGGTGCGCAGGGTGGTGGCGCACGAGCCGCCCCTGGCGGAGGTGCTGGACGACCCCGCCCCGCACCGGGCGCTCTTCACCGAGGTACGGGACCTGCTGCGCGCCGAGGGGCCGCAGGCGGCGATGGCCCGCTTCGCCGAAGGGCTGGGCGGGGACGCCCCCGAAGCCCGGGAGCAGGCCGAACTGCCGCCCGAGGTACGGGAGATGGCGCCGCGCATGTACGGCAACCTGCCGTTCTTCCTGGAGCACGTGCTGTGCCCGTTCACCGGGAGCCTGCCGGACGTGGCCGGGCTGCGCAGGGAGGCGGGCCGGCTCGTGCTGGCGGCGGGGACGGACTCGCGCGGGACCGACGCGCTGTACGGCCCGGCGAGCCGGCTGGCGGAGCTGACCGGGGCCGCCTTCGCGGAGTTCCCGGGCGGGCACGTGGGGTGCACAGAGCATCCGGCGGAGTTCGCCGCGCGGCTCCTGGAGGCGCTCGGCGGAGAATGATCCCGGCGGGCCGTCACATCCGTGCGGGGCGGCGGGTCATAGGGGTGTCGAGCGCGAGAGAGCGCGAGCGAGCCGCCCCTGAGGAGCCGATATGTCCACCACCGCCACCGTCGTCACCGTCGTCGCCGCCCTCATGGCCGGCTTCTCCGGCGCCTCGGTCTTCGCCGGCGCCAGGTTCACCGTCGAGCCGCTCGCCGAGTACGGCGTCCCGCGCGGCTGGTGGAACCGGCTCGGGGCCGCCAAGGTCGCGGGCGCCGCCGGCCTGCTCGCCGGGTTCTTCGTCCCCGCGATCGGCATCGCCGCCGCGATCGGTCTGGTGCTGTACTTCACCGGCGCCGTGATCACCGTGCTGAAGGCCCGCGCCTTCGGGCACGCGGTGTTCCCGGTGGTCTACGCCGCGCCCGCCGTCGCGGTCCTCGCCCTGGTCTGAGACCGGGAGGGTGTGCACCACGGCGGCGGAGGCTGCTTGCGCGGGAACGCTTCCGTGCCCTCCGTCGGCCGGTGGTACCTCCACACCCCGGGCAGGGGCCCGGGTCTCGGCCGGGACGTTCGGCAGCGTCGACAGGTCGTTCCCGAAGGACGCCGTCTCCCAGCTGAAACGGTCACCCGTCAGCTGCATACCGTCACCCGAGTCACCCGCGAAGCGGGTGATCACCCGGTCGGCACGGCGGATCCCGGTCCTCGTCACCATGTCAGGCAGCGTTCCGTTCTCCGCAGCGCAGCTCCGGCTCGTGCTTGTAGCCCCTGATCAGCACGTCCCGGACGGCGGCCTTCGTCGGGTCCACGGGGTGGATCGGGCGGACCGCGTGCAGGATCCGGCCGTCGGCCCAGAACATGGTGTCCATCTGTTCGGTCAGGCAGAACTCGGCGACGAGTTCCTAACTGGCGTGCGGTCCACGCGGACGGGCCGGGGAGGCGGATCGCGCTGCCCGGCTACGCCTTCGACCGGCGCGGCTAACGGCTCCCGGCCCGCCCGGCGGGGCGCGGGGCCACGGGCGGGCATCCGCTGCTCGGGCGGGAGACGCAACGGCCGGAGGGGCCGCGGCCGGACGGACAACCGGCGGACGGGCAACCGGCTTACGGGCTGCGGGAGTTCACCGCGCGGGTCAGCGCCGCGCCTGGGCGCCCCCTCCTGGACGGCCCCGCCTCGTCCCTCCCGCCGGCCCCGGTCGACCACATCGGCGTACACCGCCAGCGGGACGGCCTCTCGTACGTCGGCGCGGCCCCCGTCGCCGGTCGCCTCTCGGGCACCAGACTCGCAGCCCTGGCCGACCTGGCCGCAGCCCACGGCAGCGGCCGCGTCCGCCTGACCCCGTACCAGGAGCTCCTGGTCCTGGACGTGGCCGACCCGGAACCGCTCATCTCCGGCCTGGCGGAGATCGGCCTCCAGGCCCGCCACCTCGCCCTGGCGGCGGAACACGATGGCGTGCACGGGGATCGAGTACTGCAAGCTGGCGATCGTGGAAACCAAGGAACGCGCGGCAACCCTGGTCTCGGAACTCGAGAAACGCCTGCCAGGCGAGGACGTCGGCGCGGGCCTCACCATCAACGTGAACGGCTGCCCCAACTCCTGCGCCCGCACCCAGGTGGCGGACATCGGCCTCAAGGGCCAGCTGGTCCCGGACGAGACCGGCGGCCCCCTGTCCAGGTGGGTGGGCCGGCGCCGAGTCGATGTGCCCGGAGGCGGGCGCGACGGATCATTGACGTCATCCGCGACGCTGCCGTGGAGGATGACGCCGCCCGTCACCCTCGTTGGAGCCTGCCCCGGGCAAGGACCGCCTCGTGCAGCCGGGCTGCCATCCCGGCCGACTGGTCGGGCGACGGTGCCAGGACACCGTTCTCCGTCATCAGCGCGTAGAACTGCTGCTCGTGGTAGGGAACACCGGGAGGCAGAGCAGCGACGTGCCAGTGGAGGTGCGCGTTTCCCTGCTGGCTGCCGAGCGAATAGAGGTAGGTGCGCTCCGGCCCGCACACGGCCTCGACGGCGAGGGCCACCTCCCGGACGAACAGCATCAGCCGGCTGTAGGACGTCTCGTCCAGATCGCGCACGACGTGCTCGATGTGCGCCTTCGGTGCGACGAGGACCTTTCCCGGCACCGTGGGCCACCTGTCCAGGAATGCGATGTGGTCCTCGTCCTCGAAGACCGTCTCGTGCGGGTAGTCCGGATCTCCGGCGAGGAACGCGCAGACGAAGCATGGGCCGCTCCGCACCCGATCCACATACGCCTCGAGGTCCATCGGCTGTCGTTCCATCGGCACTCTCCCGCCCTCCCACCGCGGCGGCCCTCGCAGCCGGCGGCGTGCTCGACCGGACAGCAGTCTGGTGGGTGGTGAACGATCCCGCACTGGGACGCTGAAGGTCTATGCCGTCTGCGCCAGGGTGGTCAGCGTCCCGGCCCTCACCGCCCCCGTCAGCTCCTGACCCGTTCGCCCACTCTCGTGGGGCGGTGAGAGACCGTCTGCGACGCTCGGCTGGGGTGTCCCGGCCGGGCGTCTTGCGCGAAGGACGGTGGTCCGGTTCGCGGCCGTGCTCGCCTTCGACGCCGAGGACCGGCCCGTCGGGTACGCGTACGGCAACACCGTGCAGGCCGGGGACCTCTGGTGGAGGCGGATCGGCGACCTGGACGCGGAGTACGCCGCCTCGCCAACCCTGGCGCTCAGGGAGATCGGCGTGACCATGCCCCACCGGGGGACGGGGCTGGCCCGGCGGGTCCATGACGAGCTGCTGGCCGGCCGCACGGACCCCGGCCGCCGGAGAGGGAAAGGTCCAGCAGGTCTACCAGTCGTGGGGCTACGAGGCGATCGGCCCCGTCCAGCCCGCCCCTGACTCCCCCGTGCTCACTGCCATGATCCGACCGCTGAACGCGTAACGTGAGGCCGAGCTCGCCGTATGGCATTCGAAATGCCATAATCATGTCATGGCTGACGACGACACCGACTTCCCGCCAGGCGACGGCCCCAGCAGCGGCATCTCCGTTTCCCTCACCGCAGGCACCCTGCAGGCGATCCGGGAACGCGTCGGCAAGCGGGGCGTGTCCGCCTACCTGGAGAAGGCCGCCCAGCGGCAGATCGAGCGTGACAATCTGGACGAACTGATCGCCGAATTCGACGAGGCAAACGGCGCCGCCGATCCCGAGGCCGTCGCCGCCAAGCGGGCCAAGCTCACCGGCGGCACCTCCGCCGGAGCCGGGGCGGCGGCGTGAGCGGTGCACTGATCCTGGACAGCGAGGGCCTGGCCAAGGCCGTGCAGCGCGACCGGGAGATCCACGAGTGGCTCACGGCCGCACGCGACGCCGACCTGCCGGTGATCACATCGGCCGCAGTGCTCGTCGAGGTGACCCATCCGCGGATCAACGACGCGGCGCTCAGATGGACCCTGTCCCGCCTGCGGGTCGAGCCGCTCACCCACGCCCTCGCCCAGTCCGCCGCCGCCCTGCTGCGCGTAGCCGGCCTGCACGGCCACAAGTACGCCATCGACGCCATGCTCTGCGCCACGGCCCTTGCCCAGCCGGGCCGGGTCACGATCCTGACGTCCGACGTCGAGGACATCTCCACGCTCACAGCCGAACACCCCCGCGTGACCGCGGAGAAGGTCTGACCTCCCCAGGCGGAATGCGGTGAGGGCGAACGCCGTTTGCCTGTGTCACGCGGGCTGGACGTTTCCTACGGCGGCGGTGAACTCGCGCGCGGACGGGCCCCGGATGTACGCGAGCTCCGCCCAGCGCTCGATGCCGGTGTCGGAGACGTTCTCGTTGATCACGGACGCGATGTCGCGCACGCGCTTGCGCTCACTCATCGGGCCCCTCCCCGAAGGAGGCGAGGAAGCACTCCCACCCGACGCGTGCCCGGTCGAGCAGCTCCGCACTGCACCAGGACAGCGGGGCGGTATCAGTACCCGGGCCGTCAGGCAGGTCCAGGCTCAGTACGCCGCGCACAGGTGGACTGGTCGACAACGGCGTGGTCGCGAAGCATCGTCGCCTCGCGTGGCTGTATCCAGTCAACGGGTGACAACCGTGAGGGAACCGGAAAGGCACCCTGTGGCGCCGGGCTCGGCTACCGGAAAACTTTGCGCATGCTTTCAGCAGTCGGCGGCGCGGTCTGAGCGGGCGAATCCGCAGCACCTGGAGGCGAATCACATGACGACCCGACTACGTCGGTTCACCCACGTGGAGCAGGCCCGCAGCCCACTCATCGAGGTGTATGCCGAAGTCCGTGAACCGTTGCTGCACCTGCGGAACTACGCCGTACCGACCTTGGCCGAGCGTCTGGAGCGCTACGGCCGTACTCCAGGCTTCGCCGCCGTACTCGCCTTCGACGCCGCTGACCGGCCGGTCGGATACGCGTACGGCAACACCGTGGAGGCCGGGGACCTCTGGTGGAAGCGGATCGGCGACGACCTGGACACGGCGTACACCCGCTCGCCGACCTTGGCGCTCAGAGAGATCGGCGTGACTGTCCCCCACCAGGGGACGGGACTGGCCCGGCGGATCCACGACGAGCTGCTGGCCGGCCGCGCGGACCGGTACGCCTCGCTCATGGTCAACCCGGCCGCCGGAGACGGAAAGGTCCAGCGGGTCTACGAGTCGTGGGGCTACGAGGCGATCGGCCCCGTCCAGCCCGCCCCGGACTCCCCCGTGCTCACTGCCATGATCCGGCCGTTGACCCCATGACGGCGGCCGGACGCCGAGATCAGAGAAGCGCGTAGCGATCCGTCGCGCCCGGGTGCTCCGCAGGTCGCTCTGATCGACCTCGCGTGCGGGTAGCCGCGCCCCTGGCCCTGGCAGCAGGGATCTGGGAGCCCGGATGCCCGGCGGGCCGACCCCCGGCCCCTCGCCTCATCGCTGAGAGACCCGTCCCTCCCACTCCTGCCCCGTGACCGTTCCTTTGGGGGTTTCCCGGCACTCTTTCGGCTTTCCGGGGCGGGACGGCCTGTCAAGGGTCGCCGAAGGCGATCACGCAGTGACGCGACCGAAGGGAGCGCCCTTGACAGGCCGGCACGACACGGAACGACGATGGGACTGACGGGAAACCCCCAGCCCCTCCCCGACCCCGCCCCAGGGGCCACCGCCCCACCCCACCCACCCGCTGCCCGGGCCCGTTCGGGCCGCGAGGGCGGCGGGGGTGAGGGCCCGGGTCTCGGCGCGGCCCGCCAGGCCGAGGGCGGCCAGGCGGGCGGCGGCGCGTTCGGCGGTGCGGTCCCACAGGGCCACGCGGCGGGCGCGTTCGCAGACGAGGGAGAGGCCGGAGCGGCCGGTGGACAGGCCGGTGGACAGGCCGGTGCCTATCCAGTGGACGGTGCCGGACGCCGGCGCGGCCGGCCGGTCAGTGGTCAAGGGGGGCCTCCTGGGCTTGTACGGCTGCCTCGAAGGTGTGCAGGGCGCGGGCCCAGACGCCGTCCCACTCGGCCAGCCGCAGCAGGTGCGGGGCGAGTTCGGCGGAGAAGGCGGTGCTGGCCTCGACGGGAAGGAGGGAGGGGAGGTTGTCGATGGCGATCAGGTCGAGGGGGCGCTCGCCCTCGCGGAGGGTGCGGACGGGTTCGGTCCAGGTGGTGGTCTCGTCGTAGACCGGCAGGACGTTGCAGTCGGAGGTGACGTCGCAGGTGACGTCGCTGACGAGGGAGAGCCGGCGGTCGGGGTCGTCGAGGTCGGCCTTGGTCAGGAACGGCGGGACGGGGGTGGTGGTCAGGACGGTGTTGACCAGCAGGTCGTGGCCGAGGAGGGCGGGGCGGTCGATGTTGCGGGTCTCGGCGAGGTCCCAGCGGACGGGCTCCAGCCCGGCCTGGACGAGGGCGTCGCAGGCGCCGCGGCCGCAGCGGCCGAGGGCGCCGATGACGAGGGCGGTGGTGGGGTCGGAGGGGGTGGCTCCGGCGGCGAGGAGGGCGTCGAGGGCCGGGCGGTCGGTGGGCCGCAGCGGGGCGGCGAGGGCGCCGCGGTGGTGGAGGACGGCGAGGGCGGCGCCGATGTAGCCGGCCCAGTAGCCGAACGCGGCGACGCGGCGGCCGGCTTCGTCGGTGAGGTACTCCATGTCGAGCAGGGCGCCGCCGCCCGTGGTGAAGCGGGAGAGCAGTTCGCGGGCTCCGGACTGGCCCTTGTAGGCGTGGCCGAAGTAGATGTGCCGGTGGCGCAGGGCGGGGGCGCCGGGGCCGGCGGGGAGTTCCTTGAGGCCGAGGACGTACGCGTCGTCGGGGGCCTGCTCGTGCCAGGAGGCGGTGGGGGCGGTGGCGCAGCCGGCGTCGGTGTAGCGGGCGAGGGGGAAGGCGCGCTGGTCCGACTCCTCGACGGTGATCCGCACGCCGGCCGCGGTGAGGCGGGCGGCGTCCTGCGGGGTGAGGGGGGCCCGGCGCTCGGTGGGGCGGGCCTCGTGACGCATCCAGAGGTGAAGGTTGTCAGACATCGTGCAGTTCGTCCTGTCTGAAGGCATGGGAGTGGCTGACCCCCGGCCTGATCGCGGTTGCGGGGGCTGCGCCGGCTTCCGTCGGGGACGGCCCGCGCGCTACAGGAGCGGGATCCGTGCGTTCGCCGGCGGGCGGTAGGCGGGGGTCGCGGTGGTGCCCAAGCCTGCCGCGCGCAGCTCGGTCACGACGGCGCCGGCGATGGCCGTGGCGAGCTCCGCACCCGGGCAGCGGTGGGCCGCCGCGCCGAAGGTGAAGACGGCCGGATTCACCCGCCCGGGGGTCAGCGCGTGCGGGTCCGGGTTGACGGCGGGGTCGCGGTTGGCGGCGGCGAGGCGTTCGCCCCAGGCACGGGCGGCGTCCTGTCCGGCGGTGGTGGGGACGAGGCCGGCGCCGGCGGGCTCGCCGTCGGCGACGGACCGCGCCCAGGCGGTGAGGACGGCGGCTTCGCGTTCGTCGAAGATGCCGGACATGGGGCCGCCGAACTTGATGGACTTCAGGAAGCGGCAGGGGCCGCCGTCGTGTGCGGGACGGATCTGCCGGGCGGTGCGGAACTCGCGGACGAAGGCTGCGGCGTCGAGCTGCCCGTCGTCCAGCCAGTCGGTGAGCTTGCGGGTGCCCAGGCGGACCGCGCGGTGCTGCCGTCCGGCGTGCGGGGCGTGCCGTTCGACGATCCGGGCGACCTTGGCGTCGAGGGACAGGCCGTCGTGCCAGGCGGCGAGTTCGACGAGGGCGGCGGCGTGCTCGCGTTCCAGGCGCACGAGGAGGCGTACGGCGTCCAGCGCGCGGCGGCGGTCCGCGGCCCCGGTCGGGGGGCCTGCGGTGTAGCCCGGATCAGCGAGCGCTCCCTCCAGGCGCACATCGCGGCCATCGAACAGGACCTCGGCGCCCTGAACCGGCTCCAGCTCGGCTACTTGCTCGGCCGCAACGAGGCGACGTACGTCCTGTGACGACCGGCGTCCCGTCGCTCCCGCTCCGGCTCCCGCTCCGGCTCCCGCTCCGGCTCCGGCTCCGGCTCCCGCTGCCGCTGCCGCTCCCGCTGCCGCGCCCGTCCCGTCAGCTCCGGCTCTCCTCCGCCACCCATTGGAGGTAGCCGGCCGATCCGCCGGCGACGGGCAGGACGATCCACTCCGGGACCTCGTAGGAGTGGGTCCGCGCGACCCACTCGGCGAGGTCCGGGAGCCGGTCCCGGGTGGTCTTGTAGGAGATCCGCCACTCGGTGGCCGTCTCGACGCTCCCCTTCCACCGGTAGACGGCGGTGAGGGGGGCGTCGATGTGCGCACAGGCGGCCAGCCGCTCCTCCACCGCCCCGTGCGCCAGCCGCCGGGCGCGCTCCTCGTCGTCGACGGTGGTCTGAGCGATCACGATGTCGGTCGCCACGGCTCTCCTTCTCCTCCGGTCCGGCCGACCCTAGCCAGCCGGACCCGCCCCCGGCCAGCGTGCGGCCTCAGGCGGTGAGGGCGGTGATGTCGCCGTAGGAGGTGGTGGCGTGGATGCTGAGCACCTCTCCTTCGCCGGTGTTGCGCAGGGCGTTGCCGACGCGGCCGTAGGAGGTGCCGGCGTCGAGGGAGGCGGCGGTGCCGCGGGCGGCGGTGACGCGGATGTCGCCGTGCTCGGTGGCCAGGGTGAGGGTGCCGCCGGTGGCCTCGGCGACGGTCAGGTCGCCCTTCTGGACACGGATGTCGGCCGGGCCGGCCAGCCGGCCGATGGCGACGTCACCGGCGGCCAGGGTCAGCTGCACCCCGGCGGCCTCGTCGAGCTTGACGGTGCCGTGGGCGCTGTCGAGGGTGACCTCCCCCAGACGGCCGACGCCGCGGAACTCGGAGCTGGCGGTCTTCGCCCGGACGTGCGAGCCGGCCGGGAGCTGAACGGTGACCTCGATGGAGCCGGAGGCACCGAACAGCTGGTTCCGGTGCGGGGAGCCGATGCGCAGGACGCCGTCTCGGTACTCGACGGTGGTCTCCTCGGCGGCCTTCACGTCGCGGCTCTTGCCGGCGTCGGCGGGGAGGACCTCGACCGTGGTGTCCGCGCGGTCGGCGGCGATGAAGCGGATGTTGCCCGCCGGGACGTCGAGGACGGCGGTGATCGCGGCGGGGGTGACGAAGTTCGGCATCGTTTCGTTCCTTCGGGCTCGTTGCTGCTGCGTGTTTCCGACGAGAGAAACACTACGTAGCCTTCAGGGGGCAGGCAACAACTTCGTTGCACACAAAGCATGTTTACGCAGCTCAGAGCCCTGGAATCGTTGCATCGCTTCTGAATTCAACGCAACAGCCGCCGTCCTGACGTTGCAACAGATACGGATCGAACGCTACGCCGGGGCCATGTCCCCGACGAACACGAGCCCGTCGCTGTCCGCCAGGCGGGCCGGGTCGAACGGGGCGTAGCCGAACCAGGGCGAGGTGCGGGGCACGGGCGGGGCGTCACCGAGCACCGCCGCCAGGCGGCGGGCGTCGACGAGGCAGCGCTCCTCCGGGAGCGCGTACAGGAGCCCTTCGAGGGTGTCCGGCGGTGGCGCGTCCACCCCGTGGTGCCGGATCGTGCCGAGGGCCGTCGGCAGGAAGGCGTACTCCTCTCCCAGGCTGGCGTTCACCAGCGCTCCGGCGCTCCACCACTCCAGCGGTGTCCCGCCCATCCGCATCGAGCTCATCTCCCGCTGGAGATGGGCGTTGTGGGCGTGGACGAACACCGGCCCCCGCTCGGCGGCGGCCAGCAGGTTACGGGCCATCATCCGGTCCCGCACGGCCACCAGCCGGGCCATCCGGGCCGGGGAGGCGTCCGCCATCCAGTGGTGGTAGCGCAGCAGGCCGGTGGCCGTGCGCCCGTACAGGCGGGCCCGGTCCCATTCCTCCCGCGAGGTCTCGGCGATCAGACGGGGGGTCTGCTCGCCGAGCAGCGCCGCCAGGTCGTCGGCGATCAGCCGCAGCCGGCCGGCCGCGGGCGACTGGCCGACGGACCGCGAGGGGTCCGTCATGACGGCCGGATCGGTCCACCGCTCGTCGCCGCCGAGCAGCCGGTCGAGGGTCTCCGCCGTACAGGGCAGGAGGTCCGGGGCCACCCGGGGGGCGAGGTAGCCGTGGAGTGCGGTGAGGGCCCGGCGGGGGCTCGCGGCGCCGGTGATCTCCAGGGGGCCGTCGAAGCCGACGAAGCGGACCTGCTCGGACGCGGGGCGGCCTTCGTTGCGGGAGCGCATCCAGCGGACCAGTTCGCGGTTGGCGGCGGAGGCCCCCCAGCCGTGGCTGATGCCGCGCTCCACGACCTCGTCGAGGGTGCCCCGGCCGGAGGTGACGTGGTCGTCGACGGCCAGGCCCATCAGGCAGTCGCTCTCGATCGCGATGGTCCGGTAGCCCTCCTCCACGAGCTGCCGGAAGAGGTCGTTGCGCAGGTGGAGCAGCAGGTCCTCCCCGTGGGTGGGCTCGCCCAGGGCGAGGATCCGGGGCCGCTTCGGAAGCATCCGCAGCACGGCGGAGGCGTCGACGGCATGGACGGTGTCTTTGATGCCGGTTTCCATGGCTTCAACGCTATCGTTGAACCTCCGGTTGAGACTTTTGCCGTTAATCTCGGCTCCCATGGGCCAGAACCTTAAAACCACCGGACAGCTGCGGCCGATCGATCTGGCCCGCCGGCACGGTCTGTCGACCCAGGCCGTCCGGAACTACGAGGAGGCCGGCATCCTCCCGGCCGCCGACCGCACCCCGCACGGCTACCGCACCTACACGCCGCTGCACGCGGGCGCCCTGCGCGCGTTCCTCGCCCTGCTGCCGGGCCACGGCCACCAAACGGCGGCGTCGGTCATGCGGGCGGTGAACGGGGGCGCGGTCGAGGAGGCCTTCCGCCTGATCGACGAGAGCCACGCCCAGCTCCTGGAGGACCGCCGGACCCTCCGGGCCGTGGAGGGCGCCCTCCGCGACCTGGCCCCCGCCCCCGCGCCCGAGCCGGGCGGCACGTTCATCGGCCCGCTCGCGGCACGGCTCGGCATCCGGCCCGCGACCCTGCGCAAGTGGGAGGGCGCCGGGCTGGTGCACCCGCGCCGCGACCCGAAGACCGGGTACCGCGTCTACGACGAGGCCGCCGTGCGGGACGCCCGGCTGGTCCACCAACTCCGCCGGGGCGGCTACCTGCTGGAGCAGATCGCCCCGCTGATCACCCAGGTCCGCGCGGCGGGCGGCCTGGAGCCCCTGGAGGCCGCCCTGCACGGCTGGCACGCCCGCCTGTCCGCCCGTGCCCGCGCCCTCCTGGCCGGGGCCGCCGCCCTGGACGCCCACCTCCGCGAACGGGAATGAGCCCGCCTCCGCCGGGCCTGTGACGAGGGTCACGTGCAACGGGGTGCGGCCTGCGGACACTACCCGGTGTGGACCAGCAACTGTTCGCGGAAATCTATGACGCCCACGCCCGAGCGGTGTACGCGCATGCCGTCCGCATGACCGCCGACCGATCGGGGGCCGACGACATCGTCTCCCTCACCTTTCTGGAGGCTTGGCGGCTCCGTGACTCGTTCGACCAGGTGGCCGGCCAACGGGCGTGGCTCTTCGGCATCGCGACGAACGTCATGCGCAACACCCGGCGGGCGGCACGCAGGCACAGGGAGGCCATGGCCCGCCTGCCCCCTCCCGGCACGGTGCCCGACGTGGCGGAAGCGGTCGTGTCCCGCATCGCCGACGCGGAGCGGGCCGCGGCCGCCCTGGCCGTTCTGAACCGACTGCGCAAGGCGGACCGCGAAGTTCTCCTCCTGCACGTGTGGTCGGGCCTCAGCCCCACGGAGGTCGCACAGGCATGCGGAACGTCGGTGGGCACCGTGCGTTCCCGGCTCTCCCGTGCCCGCGCCCGCCTCCGCAAGCTCACGGACGGCCACCTCGCCGAGCCGCCGGCCTCCCGGCACGTCCCCGCCTCCCACGCCGTACGGGAAGGAAGCCTGTGAACGCCCCCGACGACGCGCGACTTGACCCGACCGGTCGCGCCGACACCACCCGGCGTCTGCCCGGTCTCACCGATGCCGACCTGCCGTTCCACGGACACCACCGGATCAGGGAACACCTGATGCGCGAGATGACGAGCGGCCCCCGGCCCGCCCCGGTCCGGGCAAGGCCCCGGCACCGGGTGGCCTGGTTCCTGGCGGCGGGGGCCGCGACCTGTGCCGTCGCCCTCGCCGTGACCCTCGGCTCGGCCGGCGCCGGCCGGAGCCCCGAAGCGGCGCGTCCCGAACCGGCGGCCGTGCGGCTGCTGGACCGGGTGGCCCTCGCGGCGCAGAGCGCGCCCGCCCCCGGTGTGCGTGACGGACAGTTCCTGTACACGCGGACGCAGGGGCACTCCACCGACCTGTCCGAGACCGAGGACGGAGGCATGACGGCCTCCCGCACGGACCAGTCCGCCGAGCGCTGGGTCTCCGTCGACGGGTCGGCCGGCACGCTCACGCGCCGCGGCGGGGCCGAGAGGACGGACCCCGTGCCGAACGCGGGCGGGGGCACCCTCAACGGCCCCACGTACCGCTTCCTGGAGTCCCTGCCGACCGACCCCGAACGGCTGCTGGACGTGATCTACGCCGACGCGCGGCTCAACCACGGCCCGGGCTCCGGGTCGACGACCGGTCCCGATCAGCAGGCGTTCGTGGCCATCGGCGATCTGCTCCGGACGGTGGAGGCGCCGCCCGGAGTGAGCGCGGCCCTCTACCGGGCCGCGGCCCGCATCCCCGGCGTGGTCCTGGTCCCGGAGGCCTCGGACGCCGCCGGGCGTGCGGGTGTCGCCGTCGCGCGGGTCCACGACGGCGAGCGCACCGAGTGGATCTTCGACAAGGACAGCCTGCGTCTGCTCGGCGAGCGCACCGTGCTGCTCAAGGACAGTGCGTGGGGGAAGGCCGGCACCCCGGTGACGTCCGTCGCGATCATCAGCCGGGGCGTCACGGACAAGGCGGGCCAGGTACCCGGGCGTTAGCGGACCGCTCCGGGCCCCGCCCGCCACTTCGCCGCCGCCGTCGCCGCCGCCGGCCGGGCGGCGGGGGCGGGGCCGAAGTGTTCGGCGGAGGCGCGGATGGAGACGAACGCGGAGGCCCACATCACGACGGTGACGGTGGCGGCCGCGAGGGCACGTCGATCGATACGGGTTCGGGATGCCCCGGCCGTTTCCCTACGGGCCGACGTACCGACGGGAAAAGGCACTGCCCAGGCGGTCCCGGGGGTTCCGGCCCGGCGGCAAGGGGGAGTTCAGGAGGCCTTCAGTGCCTGGTCGGAGCGGTGTCAGCGGGCGGTCAGCGGGGGGCCGTGGGGACGGTTCGCAGCCGCTCGGCGCAGGCGCCGTACCGCGCGCGGCGGCGGACGGACCGGCGTACGGACCGGCGTACGGCCGGGCCGGGTCAGGAGCCCGCGAACCCCGCCAGGTCCTCCGCGACCGCCCGCACCACGTCCTCGTGCCGCTCGGCCAGGTAGAAGTGCCCGCCGGGGAAGCTCCGGAAGCCGAACCCCGCCCCGGCCACCGCCCGCCAGGCCATCGCCTCGGGCACGCTCGCGCGCGGGTCGGACTCCCCGCACAGCACGCTGACCGGGGTCCGCAGCGGCGGCCCCGGCTCGTGCCGCCAGGTCTCGACGGCCTTGTAGTCACCGCGCAGCGCCGGGAGGACCAGCGCCCTGAACTCCGGGTCCGCCAGCAGCGCCGGGTCCGTCCCCGACAGGGACCGCACCCGGGCGAGCAAGGTGTCGTCGTCCTGCGCGTGGAGGTCCTCCTCCCGGGCGATCAGCGGGGACCGGCGCCCGGAGACGATCAGCCCGCGCGGCGTCTCCCCGGCCGCCTCCAGGCGGCGCGCCAGCTCGTAGGCGAGCACCGCGCCCATGCTGTGCCCGAACAGGACGAGGGGCCGGCCGCGCCACGGCGCCAGCGCCCGCTCCACCCCGTCGGCGAGCGCGGCGATGCTGTCCGGGACCGGCTCGCCCAGCCGTTCCTGGCGGCCCGGGTACTGGACGGTGAGCACCTCGGCGTGCGCGGCGAGGTCGCGGGAGAGCGGGAAGTAGAAGGAGGCGCTGCCGCCCGCGTGCGGGAGGACGACGAGGACCGGTACGGGCCCCGACGCCACCGCCGGCGGGTGGAAGCGGCGGATCCAGGGGTTCCGCCGGTCGGCGGCGCTCACCGTGCTTCCCCCGGCTCGCCGGCCAGCAGGAGCTTCTTCTGCGGCTTCCCCATGGCGTTGCGGGGGATCGCGGCCACGAAGCGGACCTCGCGGGGGCGCTTGTGCACCGACAGGTGCGCGGCGACGAAGTCGGTGAGTTCGGGGCCGGTGACGCCTTCGGCGACGACGAACGCGACGATCCGCTGGCCGAGGTCCGCGTCCGGGACGCCGACGACGGCCGCCTCGGCCACCTTGGGGTGGTCCAGCAGGGCGTTCTCGATCTCGCCCGCGCCGACGCGGTACCCGCCGGACTTGATCATGTCGATGGAGGCGCGGCCGACGATGCGGTGCACTCCGTCCTTCGGGTCGACGGCGGCGATGTCCCCCGTACGGAACCACCCGTCCTCGGTGTACGCGGCCGCGGTCGCCTCGGGGCGGCCCAGGTAGCCGGAGAACAGGGTGGGCCCGGTCAGCTGGAGTTCGCCGATCTCGGCGCCCGGCTCGGCCGCGACGCGGGTGCGGATGCCGGGGAGCGGGGTGCCGACGGTGCCGGGGCGGACCTCGCCGCCGGCGCGGCCGCTGACGGTGATCAGGGTCTCGGTCATCCCGTAGCGCTCGACGGGGCGGTGGCCGGTGAGGCGCTCCAGGTCCCGGAAGACGGGCGCGGGCAGGGCCGCGCTGCCGGAGACGAGGAGGCGGGCGCCGGACAGGGCGGCGGCCTGCTCCGGTTCGGCGGCGATGCGGGACCACACGGTCGGCACCCCGAAGTACAGGCTGCCCCGCGCGGCGGCGTACGCCTGCGGGGTCGGGCGGCCGGTGTGCACGAGGCGGCTCCCCGTGCGCAGGGCGCCGAGGACGCCGAGCACGAGGCCGTGCACGTGGAACAGCGGGAGCCCGTGCACCAGGGTGTCCTCGGCGCTCCACTGCCAGGCTCCGGCGAGGGCGTCGAGGTCGGCGGCGATGGCGTCGGCGGTCAGGACCACGCCCTTGGGCGGGCCGGTGGTGCCGGAGGTGTACAGGATCAGCGCGGGGTCCTGCGGTCCGGCGCCGCCCCGGGTCGGGGTGGCGGCGGAGCGGCGGGCGAAGTCGACGGGGACCTCGACGGCGCCGGAGTCCCGCAGGATGTGCTCCCGTTCGGCGGGGCCGGCGTCGGGGGGCAGCGGTACGAACGGCACGCCGGCCAGGAGCCCGCCGACGGCCGCGGCGACGGTCTCCAGGGAGGCGGTCGCGGTCACGGCGAAGGCGGGGGCCCCGGCGACGTCGGCGGCCACGGCGCCCGCCGCGCCGAGCAGTTCCTCGTAGGAGGCGGTACGGCCGGCGACGCCGACGGCGTCCTCTCGGTCTCCGTACGTCCCGTCAAGCGCGGTCAGCACGCGGCAACTCCCTGTCGGTGTCGGACCCCCAGGCTACGCCGCCGCCCCGGAAGCCCGCCGGAGCGGCCCTCACCGCACCCCGCCCCCCGGGGCCCGCGCGCCGTCACCACAGGCGCGGGCCCCGGCTGTCCCTAGGGGAAGGTTTGCCGGGTCGCGGTGTCCGGTGCGGTGCATCGCAAGGCGGGGCGCCGCGACCCGGTGAGCCCTTCCGGTCACAGCACTAGATCACGCCCTGGGCCAGCATCGCGTCCGCCACGCGTTCGAAGCCGGCGATGTTGGCGCCCGTGACGTAGTCGCCGGGGGCGTCGTAGCGGGCGGCCGTTTCGTACGCGACGCCGTGGATCGCGCTCATGATGCCGGCCAGCTCCGACTCGACGCGGTCGCGGGTCCAGGCGGTGCGGCCCGCGTTCTGGGCCATCTCCAGGGCGGAGACGGCGACGCCGCCCGCGTTGGCGGCCTTGCCCGGGCCGAAGGCGACGCCCGCGGCCTGGAAGAGGTGGACGGCCTCCGGGGTGGTCGGCATGTTGGCGCCTTCCGAGACCGCCTTGACGCCGTTCCCGATGAGGGTGCGGGCGTCCTCGGCGCCCAGTTCGTTCTGGGTCGCGGACGGGAAGGCCACGTCGGCCGGGACCTCCCAGACGCGCCCGCCCGGCACGAAGCGGGCCGAGGGGCCGCGCCGGGCGGCGTACTCGCTGACGCGGCCCCGCTCGACCTCCTTGACCTGGCGCAGGAGGCCGAGGTCGATGCCCTTGTCGTCGACCACGTAGCCCTGCGAGTCGGAGCAGGTCAGCGGGTTGGCGCCGAGCTGCTGGAGCTTCTCGACGGTGTACAGGGCGACGTTGCCGGAGCCGGAGACCACGGCGGTCAGGCCGTCCAGGGACTCGCCGCGGACCTTCAGCATCTCGGCGGCGAACAGGACGCTGCCGTAGCCGGTGGCCTCGGGCCGGATCAGGGAGCCGCCCCAGCCCTGGCCCTTGCCGGTCAGGACGCCGGCCTCCCAGCGGTTGGTGATGCGCCGGTACTGGCCGAACAGGTAGCCGATCTCGCGGCCGCCGACGCCGATGTCCCCGGCCGGGACGTCGGTGTGCTCGCCGATGTGGCGGTGGAGCTCGGTCATGAACGACTGGCAGAAGCGCATCACCTCGGCGTCGGAACGGCCGCGCGGGTCGAAGTCGCTGCCGCCCTTGCCGCCGCCGATGCCCAGCCCGGTCAGCGCGTTCTTGAAGATCTGTTCGAAGCCGAGGAACTTCACCACGCCGATGTCCACGGACGGGTGGAAGCGCAGCCCGCCCTTGTACGGGCCGAGCGCGCTGTTGAACTCCACCCGGTAGCCACGGTTGACGTGGACGTGCCCGTGGTCGTCCGTCCACGGCACCCGGAAGATGATCTGCCGCTCCGGTTCCACGAGCCGCTCGACCAGCCCGGCCTCCGCGTACTCGGGACGCGCCGCGAACACGGGGGCCAGGGTTTCCAGGACCTCCCGGACGGCCTGGTGGAACTCGGGCTGGGCGGGGTTGCGGCGCTCGATGTCGGCCCGCAGTGCGTCCAGCCTGTGCTTCGGGTCGGTCGTCACGTCTGATTCCTCTCCGGCGTCCTGGCGGGCGTGCGGGCCCAGCGGGAGGGTACCGCGCGCCGGGGGTGCCCCCGGAATGGGTCATCAGGCCTGTGCGGCGGGGGCGTTGGGCCTGTGCGATGCGACGGGCGGTGGCGTGTGTACGACCGTAGGATCGGACGGGGACGGCGTGGAACAGGGGCGCGGCGGCCCGGGATGGGCGAGAATCCGGCCAGCGCGGTGCGGCAGCACATGCGGCACCCACACGGGCGGGGGGACCACGTGGAAACGGCACGGTTCGCTTCACTGATCGCTGCGACGATCACCATGGGCCTGGTCAGCGGCCTCTTCTACGGGTTCTCGGTGGCGGTGATGCCCGGGCTGCGCGCCTCGTCCGACCGGACGGTGGTCGAGACGATGCAGCGGATCAACGTGGCCATCCTCAACGGCTGGTTCCTGCTCGGCTACGTGGGCTCGCTGGTGTTCACCGCGCTGGCCCTGGGCCTGCACCTGCCGGCCGGGGGGCGGGACGCGCTGGTCCCGCTGGCCGGGGCGCTGGTCGCGTACCTGCTGGCGATGATCGTCACCGCACGGGTGAACATCCCGCTCAACAACGCCCTGGAGCAGGCCGGTCCGGTGGATCGGATCGCCGACCCGGGCGCGGTGCGCCGCGCGTTCGAGGGGCCGTGGGTCCGCGCGAACGTGTGGCGCACGGTTCTGTGCACCGTGTCGTTCGGGCTGCTGGCGTGGGCCCTGGTCCTGCACGGGCAGCACGCCTAGTGCTGTGACCGGAAAGGTTTGCCGGGTCGCGGTGTCCGGTGCGGTGCATCGCAAGGCGGAGGGCCACGGCTCGTACGGGACGTACCTGCGTGGTCCGACAACGCCGCGAGGTGCCGTGCCGGGCGCCGGGACCCGGTGAACCTTTCCGGTCACAGCATTAGTCAGCGGGCGGTGGCGCGGCCGTGGAGGAGGAGGGCCCGGGTGAGGGCGGTGAGGGCGGCGGTGCAGAGCAGGGTGCGGAGGACGTTCGTGGTGACCCAGGTGCTCTTGAACTCGTCCACCACCGCGAAGCCGGTGAGCGCCGCCGCGTCGCCCGCGTCCGCGAGCTCTTCGTTCAGCGGGATGTTCACCGTGAAGGTGACGACCAGGACGACGAGGTAGGCGACGGCCGCGGCGGCCGCCCACCCGGCCACGCCGCGGCGGCCCGCGCGGTGGGCGACGGCCGCGGCGGCGGCGGTGGCGAGCAGGGCGAGGACGAAGGCGCTGCCGAAGAGGCCGTTGCCGTCGATGGCGGCGTTGAAGTTCCGCATGGCGGTGACGTAGGTGCGGTCGTCGCCGGCGGCCAGGCCCGGCATCACGGAGACGTCGAAGGCGAAGAACAGACCGGCCATCAGGCCGATGAGGACGGTGGAGAGTCCGAGGAGGAGACCGCCCGCCCGGCCGGCGCCTCTGCCGCCGCCGCGGTTCGCGTCACCGCCTCTCGCCGTGCCGGGTGCCGGGTCGGTGCCGGGTGCCGGAGGTGTGCCGGGTGCCGGGTTGGTGCCGTGTTCCGGGTTCATGGATACGTCCTCGCCTGCTGGCCGGTTACCGGCGGGCCCCACGCCCGCACGCGCGGTGATCGTGGCATCCGGGCCGGTGGTGTACCAGTGGTTTCGCCGAAGACGCGGGAAGGGCCGGGGAGTTCTCCCCGGCCCTTCCGGCTGGCGGAATACCGACCGCGATGTCAGCCGTGGACGTGCAGCGGCTTGCCGGCGAGGGCCAGGTGGGCCTCGCCCAGGGCCTCCGTCTGCGTCGGGTGGGCGTGGATGAGGCTCGCCACCTCCGACGGCAGGGCCTGCCAGTTGAAGATGAGCTGGGCCTCGCCGATCTGCTCGCTGATCCGGGAGCCGATCATGTGGATGCCGATGACTGGGCCGTCGACGACCTGGACGAGCTTCACGTCGCCCGCCGTCTTCAGGATCTTGCTCTTGCCGGTGCTGCCGGCGTTGAACTTGCTGACGACGACCTTGTCCTCGCCGTAGACCTCCTTGGCCTTCGCCTCGCTGAGGCCGACGGAGGCGATCTCGGGCTCGCAGTAGGTGACGCGCGCGACGCCGTCGTAGTCGATCGGGGTCACGGGCAGGCCCGCGACGCGCTCGGCGACGAGGATGCCCTCGGCGAAGCCGACGTGGGCCAGCTGGAGGGTGGGGACGAGGTCGCCGACGGCGGAGACGGTCGGGAGGCTGGTGCGCAGCAGTTCGTCGACGACGACGTGGCCGCGGTCGAGGGCGACGCCCGCCTCCTCGTAGCCGAGCCCGGCGGAGACGGGGCCGCGGCCGACGGCGACGAGCAGCAGCTCGGCCTCGATCTGCTTGCCGTTCTCCAGGGAGACCCGGACGCCGTTCTCGGTGTACTCGACGCCCGAGAAGCGGGAGCCCAGCTCGAACTTGATCTTCCGCTTGCGGAAGGCGCGCTCCAGGGACTTGGAGATGTCGACGTCCTCGGCGGGCACCAGGTGCGGCAGGCCCTCGACGACGGTGACGTCCACGCCGAAGGACTTCCAGGCGGAGGCGAACTCGACGCCGATGACACCGCCGCCGAGGACGACGGCCGACTCGGGGATCCGGTCGAGGAACAGCGCGTGGTCGGAGGAGATGACCCGGTTGCCGTCGATGGCCAGGCCGGGCAGCGAGCGCGGCTGGGAGCCGGTGGCGAGGACGATGTGGCGGCCCTTGTAGCGGACGCCGCCGGCCTCGACCTCGGTCGGGGAGACGAGGCGGCCCTCGCCCTCCACCAGGGTGAGGTTCTTGCGCGCCTTCAGGGTGCCCTGGAGCCCCTTGTAGAGGCCCGCGATCACGCCGTCCTTGTACGCGTGCACCCCGGCTATATCCACGCCCTCGAAGGTGGACTTCACACCGTAGGACTCGCTGTGGCGCAGTTCGTCGGCGACCTCGCCGGCGTGCAGCAGCGCCTTGGTGGGGATGCAGCCGTTGTGCAGGCAGGTGCCGCCCAGCTTGCCCTTCTCGATGAGGACGACGTCCAGGCCGAGCTGGGTCGCACGCAGGGCACAGGAGTAGCCCCCGCTGCCGCCACCGAGGATGACCACGTCGTACACGCCGTCGGCGGAATTCTCCATTGCAGATGACCTTTCGTCTTCCGTGGCATTACCAGCCCTACCGGCATGCTCTCATCTTCCGTTCGCGGGGCCGGTTTTGGGGGGTGCGCCGTCCCCTCCTCATCGAGTGCCTCTCAAGGCTTCGTGTAGGTGCCGTCACCTCTGCTTAGCGGACGTGTCTCGGCCCGCTCCCGGACCGGTATCGGTCCGCTCCGGACGGGCCGGAGAACCCCCGTGACCTGCCCGGTTCCCCTGTTACGTTCCCCCACGGTGTGTCAGGGTTCCATGGTTCGAGGCGGGGTTGGCGTGCACGGTCGGTTCTCTCAAGCGTGGTCGGCCTGCCTGCGGGGAGGAGCCTTCCGGGAAGAGCTGCAGGCCTTCCTGGAAGAGGTGTTTTCGGCCGCGGTCTTCTCCACCGCGCCCGCCGTCGGCGGACCCGGCGAAACCCTGGAGGCCGACGGGCCCGGGCGTACCGCGCTGACCTACGCCCGGCTGCGGCACGTCAACGACAGCGTGCGCGGCGGCGTGCCCCTGGTCCGCGACCGCGAGCGGCTCTTCCCGCTGCTCGCCTGGTCGGCGGTCGCCGACCCCGCCCTCTTCTACGCGATGTTCCTGCACCACTCGATGACGACCGGCGCCGTCCTGGAGTTCGGGGCCGGCCGGGAGGACCTGGCGGACGTCCTGGAGGAGCTGGCGGCCACCGAGCGGGTCGGCGCCCTGCTGATGACCGAGCTGGGGCACGGCAACAGCAACGCGTCCGTCCGTACGGTCGCCGAGTACGACGCCGCCCGCGAGGAGTTCGTCCTGCGCACCCCGGATCCGGCTGCCGTGAAGTTCCCGCCGGCCGTCGCCGCCGCCGGGGTGCCCCGGCTCGGGGTGGTCCTGGCACAGCTGGTCGTCGACGGCGCCGAGTGCGGGGAGTTCTGCTTCCTCGTACCGCTGCGCGACGCGGACGGGCCCCGGCCCGGCGTGGACGTCCGGCCGCTGCGGCCGGCCCCGCTGCTGCCCCTCGACAGCGCGGTCGTCTCCTTCGACGGGGTGCGGATCCCGTACCGGTACTGGCTGCGCGACAACGCCACGCTCACCCCGGACGGCGTCTTCACCGACCCCTTCGGCAGCCCGGCGGTCCGGGCCCGGCGCACCCTGAGCCTGATCCGGTTCGCGTGGGAGGCCGCCACCGTCGGCCTCGCGGCGACCGCCGGGGCGAGCGCGGCCGTCGCCGTGCGCCACGCCCACCGGCGCCGTACCGGCGGCCGGTTCGCCGCCGGCCTGCCGGTGATCCGCTACCGCAACCAGCAGCGGGCCCTGTTCGGCGCGCTCGCCGGGGCGTACGTCGCCCGGCTCGTGGCCACCGCGACCGCCACCCCCGAGGCCCCGGCACTGACCCCGCAGTCGGTGCGCACCACCTTCCTGATGAAGGTGGTCACCGACCGGATCGCCGAGAAGACCGCCGCCCGTGCCCGGACGGCGAGCGGTGCCCTCGGCTTCCTCGCCGCGAACCGCTTCCTCGACTACCAGGGCTTCGCGCACTCCCTCAACGCGGCCGCCGCCGACAACCAGATGCTGCTCCTCGACGGGGCTCAGGCGCTGCTGGCCGGCACCGCCTACACCCCGCCCGCCGACGAGCCGCCCGCCGCCGGCGGCCGCGACCTCCTCGACCCGGCCACCTGGACGGCGCTGGCCGCCGTACGCGAGCGCCGGCTCCACGACGGGCTGGCGGAGGGGCTGGCGAAGGCCTCCGCGGACGGGCTGGAGCCCTTCGACGCCTGGAACGGCCTGTACGACCGGGCGGAGCGGTTCGCCGAGACGCACGCGGCCCGGCTGGTGCTGGGCACCGTGCGCGAGGCCGTCGCCTCGGTGTCCGCGCGGGACGCGGAGGCCGGCGCGGTCCTGCGGGACCTGTGCGCCCTGCACGCGCTGGAGCAGCTCGCCGAGCACGACGGCTGGTACCTGGCCGAGGGGCTGCTGGACGCGGACGAGGTACGGAGCCTGCCCGGGCTCCTCGACCGGCTCTGCGAACGGCTGGAACCGCACGCCCTGGAGCTGGCGGAGGCGCTCGAAGTCCCGTACCGGCTGGCCGGCGCGCCCATCGCCGGCGAGGACTACGTGGGGGAGCTGACCGGAACGGCTGGATTCAGCCGCTCTTGAGTCCGCCTCCACTCGCGGTGCGCAGCATCTCCCCCGCATGACCTCGTGGCAATACGGATGGGTGAAAAGAAGACGATGGCTGAAGACACGCGTGGTTCCCTCCCGGTCGGTTCCGAGCCCGCCGACGACCGGATCGCGGTCGTCGGCCTGTCCTGCCGCCTCCCCCAGGCGCCGGACCCGGAAGCGCTGTGGCGGCTGCTGAGCGACGGTGTCGACGCCATCACCCCCGTGCCCGGGGACCGCTGGGACGCCTCCGCGTTCTACGACCCGGACCCGTCCGTGCCGGGCCGTACGAACAGCCGCTGGGGCGGCTACCTGGACCGGGTCGACACCTTCGACCCGGCCTTCTTCGGCATCTCGCCGCGCGAGGCCGCCTCGATGGACCCGCAGCAG
This sequence comes from Streptomyces sp. NPDC043896, assembly GCF_056435605.1. Lineage (NCBI taxonomy): Bacteria > Bacillati > Actinomycetota > Actinomycetes > Kitasatosporales > Streptomycetaceae > Streptomyces > Streptomyces sp. NPDC043896. The sequence goes on along the minus strand of NZ_JBWKEE010000027.1, from coordinate 22,341 downwards.
CGGCTCGTGCTGGAGCTGGCCTGGGAGGCCCTCGAACACGCGGGGATCGTGCCCGGGTCGCTGCGCGGTGAACGCGCGGGGGTGTTCGTCGGCGCCATGTGGGACGACTACGCCACCCTGTCGTACCAGCGGGACCCGGAGACGATCGGCCGCCACACGATCACCGGTCTGCACCGCAGCGTCCTCGCCAACCGGCTCTCGTACCTGCTGGGCCTGCGCGGCCCGAGCATCACCGTGGACACCGGCCAGTCCTCCTCTCTGGTCGCCGTGCACATGGCCTGCGAGAGCCTGCGCGGCGGCGAGTCCACCGTGGCGGTCGTCGGCGGGGTCAACCTGGCGCTCGCGCCCGAGAGCACCGTCACGGCGGCCAAGTTCGGCGGGCTGTCCCCCGACGGCCGCTGCTTCACCTTCGACGCCCGCGCCAACGGCTTCGTCCGGGGGGAGGGCGGCGGCGTGGTGGTCCTCAAGCCCCTCGCACGGGCCCTGGCCGACGGGAACCGGGTGCTCGGCGTCATCGCGGGCAGCGCCGTCAACAACGACGGCGGCGGGGCGGGCCTGACGGCGCCCAGCCGCGAGGGCCAGGAGGACGTGCTGCGCCGGGCCTACGAGCGGGCCGGCATCGACCCGCGCGAGGTCCAGTACGTGGAGCTGCACGGCACGGGCACCGCGGTCGGCGACCCCGTGGAGGCCGCCGCGCTCGGCGCGGTGCTCGGGGCGGGCCGGGCGGCGGACCGGCCGCTGCTCGTCGGCTCGGTGAAGACGAACATCGGGCACCTGGAGGGCGCGGCGGGCATCGCCGGCCTGATCAAGACGCTGCTGAGCCTGGGCCGCCGCGAGCTGGCGCCGAGCCTGCACTTCGAGACGCCCAACCCGGACATCCCGCTGGACGAGCTGCGCCTCGACGTGGTCACCGGGTCCCGTCCGTGGCCCGTGGAGCCGGGCCGGCCGCTCGTCGCGGGCGTCAGCTCCTTCGGCATGGGCGGTACGAACTGCCACCTCGTGCTGGAGGAGGCCCCGCGGACGGCCTCGGGCGCCGAGGCCCGGAACTCCGGTGCCGCCGAGGGCGCCGAGGGCGCCGAGGCCGGGCGGCCGCTGCCGTACACGGTCTCCGGCACCACCCCGGAGGCCCTGCGCGCCCAGGCCGGGCGGCTGCGGAGCTGGCTCGACGAGCACGCCGACGCACGGCCGCAGGCCCTGGCCGAGGCGCTGGCCGGCACCCGTACGGCCTTCGGGCACCGGGCGGTGGTCGTCGCCGCCGACCGGGAAGAGCTGGGCCGGGGGCTGGACGCCCTCGCCCGGGACCAGCGGGCGGCGGGGCTGGTGCGGGGGACCGCGACGGGGGAACGCGACCTGGCCGTCCTCTTCACCGGCCAGGGCAGCCAGCGCCCGGGCATGGGCCGTGGACTGTACGAAGCCTTCCCGGTGTTCGCCGAGGCCTTCGACGCGGTGTGCGCGGAACTGGGCGACGGCATCAAGGACACCGTGTTCGGCGAGGACTCCGGCGCCCTGGACCGGACGGGCACCACCCAGCCCGCACTGTTCGCCGTCGAGGTCGCGCTCTACCGGCTCGTCGAGTCGTGGGGCGTGGTGCCGCGCTTCGTCGGCGGGCACTCGGTGGGCGAGATCGCCGCCGCGCACATCGCCGGCGTGCTCTCCCTCAAGGACGCCGCCACCCTCGTCACCGCACGCGGACGCCTCATGGAAGCCCTGCCGGAGGGCGGCGTCATGGTCTCCGTCCAGGCGAGCGAGGACGACGTCACCCCGCTGCTCGTGCCCGGCGCGGCCATCGCCGCGATCAACGGCCCCCAGGCCGTCGTCATCTCCGGCGCGCGGGAGGCCGTGCACGGCGTCGTCGTGCGGCTGGCCGAACTGGACGTGAAGTCGAAGGCCCTGCGCGTCAGCCACGCCTTCCACTCCCCCCTCATGGACCCCATGCTGGAAGACTTCCGCGCCGCCATCGCCGGGCTGGACTTCCACCGGCCGGAGATCGCCTTCGTCTCCGCGCTCACCGGCGGCCTCGTCACCGACGAGATCGCACAGCCCGACTACTGGGTCACCCACGTCCGCGAAACCGTCCGCTTCCACGACACCATCCGCACCCTGGAAACCGAAGGCGCGACCGCCGTACTGGAGCTGGGCCCCGACGCGGTCCTCACCGCCATGGCCCGCCCCTGCCTCACCGACGAGGGCTCCGCCGTCCTGGTGCCCTCGCTGCGCCGGCAGGGCGACGAGGCCCGGGCTCTGCTGACGGCGACGGCGACGCTGTACGCCCACGGCGTCCTCGGCCGGCTGCCGCTCGGACGGCCCGCCGGGGCGCCGCTGTTCGGCCTGCCCACTTACGCCTTCCAGCGCGAGCGCCACTGGCTGGGCGACGGCCCCGCCGCCGCCAGGACACCCGCCCCCGCCCCCGTGCCGGCCCCCGCCCCGGCGGGCACCGGCACCGGCAGCGGCGCGCTGCGCGAGCGGCTCGCCGGGCTGGGCGGCGCCGAGCGGGTCCGGGAACTCACCGAGCTGGTCCGTACGCACGCCGCCGCGCTGCTGGAGTACGCGGGCCCGCACCTGATCGATCCCGCGCACAGCTTCAAGTCGCTGGGCCTGGACTCCCTGACCGCCGTCGAGCTGCGCGGCACGCTCGCGTCCGAGACCGGGCTGGGCCTGCCGGCGACGCTGCTCTTCGACTACCCCACCCCGGCGTCCGTCGGCCGCCACCTGGAGGCCGAGCTGTTCGGCGCGGACGACCCCGCCGGACCGGCCCCGGCCGAACGGGCGGCCGGTGAGGGCGGCGGGGACGACGAGCCGATCGCGATCGTCGGCATGGCCTGCCGCCTGCCCGGCGGGGTCAACTCCCCCGAGGACCTGTGGAACCTGGTCGCCGAGGGCACGGACGCCATCTCCGGTTTCCCCTCCGACCGCGGCTGGGACCTGGAAGGCCTCTATGACGCGGACCCCTCGCGCCCCGGTACGACGTACACCCGCTCCGGCGGCTTCCTCTACGACGCCACCCGCTTCGACGCCGGCGCGTTCGGCATCTCCCCGCGCGAGGCGGCCGCGATGGAGCCGCAGCAGCGGCTGCTGCTGGAGGTGTCCTGGGAGGCCCTGGAGCGCGCCGGGATCGACGTCGCCACGCTGCGCGGCAGCGACACGGGCGTGTTCGTCGGCGCGACGGCGCAGGAGTACGGCTCCCGGCTGCACGAGGTGTCGGACGGCTCCGAGGGCTACGCGCTGACCGGCGCTACGCCCAGCGTGGCATCGGGCCGCATCTCCTACACGTACGGCTTCGAGGGCACGGCCCTCACGGTGGACACGGCCTGCTCGTCCTCGCTCGTCGCGCTGCACCTGGCCGCGCAGGCGGTGCGGCGCGGGGAGGTGTCGCTGGCGCTGGCGGGCGGTGCGACGGTGCTGTCGACGCCGGGCATGTTCGTCGAGTTCAGCCGGCAGCGCGGGCTGTCCGAGGACGGCCGCTGCAAGGCCTTCGCGGCGGCCGCCGACGGGACCGGCTGGGCCGAGGGCGTCGGGCTGGTGGTGCTGGAGCGGCTGTCGGACGCGGAGCGCAACGGGCACGACGTGCTCGCCGTCATCCGCGGTTCGGCGGTGAACCAGGACGGCGCCAGCAACGGCCTGACCGCCCCCAACGGCCCCTCGCAGCAGCGGGTCATCCGCCGGGCCCTGGCCGACGCGGGCCTGACCACCGCCGACGTGGACGCCGTCGAGGCGCACGGCACCGGCACGAAGCTCGGGGACCCGATCGAGGCGCAGGCGCTGCTGGCCACGTACGGCCGGGGCCGCGCGGGCGGCGAGCCGCTGCGGCTGGGCTCCCTCAAGTCGAACATCGGGCACGCGCAGGCGGCGGCCGGCGTGGCCGGCGTGATCAAGATGGTGGAGGCGCTGCGCCACGGAGTGCTCCCCAAGACCCTGCACGTGGACGAACCCACCCCGCACGTGGACTGGTCGGCGGGCGGGGTGGAGCTGCTGACCGAGGCCACGCCGTGGCCGGCGGGTTCCGGTGTGCGCCGGGCCGCCGTGTCCTCGTTCGGCATCAGCGGCACCAACGCGCACCTGATTCTGGAGCAGGCCCCCGAGCCGGCCGTCTCCCCCCGGGAGGGCGGCGCGGGCACGGCGCCGGCGGCGGTGGCGTGGGCCGTGTCCGCGCACGGCGCCGAGGCGCTGCGCGCGCAGGCGGCCCGGCTGCGCGCGCACGCGGAGGCCTCGCCGGAGGCGGATCCGGCCGGCATCGGGGCCTCGCTGGTCTCCTCGCGCAGTGCCCTGGAGCACCGGGCCGTGGTGGTGGGCGCCGACCGGGCCGAGCTGCTGGCCGGACTGGACGCGCTGGCCCGGGACGAGGCCGACGCGCGGGTGGTGCGCGGCCGGGCGGCCGCCGGCCGCAAGACGGTGTTCGTGTTCCCGGGGCAGGGCTCGCAGTGGGTGGGCATGGCGGCCCGGCTGATGGACGAGTCGCCGGTGTTCGCGGCGCGGATCGAGGAGTGCGGGGCGGCGCTCGCGCCGTTCACCGACTGGTCGCTGACGGAGGTGCTGCGGGACGCGGAGGGCGCGCCGTCGCTGGAGCGGGTGGACGTGGTCCAGCCCGCGCTGTTCGCGGTGATGGTGTCCCTCGCCGCGCTGTGGCGTTCGTACGGGGTGCGGCCGGACGCGGTGGTCGGCCACTCGCAGGGCGAGATCGCCGCGGCCGTCGTCGCCGGGGCCCTGTCGCTGGAGGACGGCGCCCTGGTCGTGGCGCTGCGCAGCCGGGCCCTCGGGGCGATCGCCGGACGCGGCGGCATGGTGTTCCTGCCGCTGCCCGTGGACGGGGCCCGCTCGCTGATCGGGGCCTGGGACGGGCGGATCGGGGTGGCCGCGGTCAACGGGCCGCTGTCGACGGTGGTTTCGGGTGACTCGGCCGCGCTCGACGAGCTGATGGCCGCCGCCGAGCGGGACGGGATCCGGGCCCGCCGGGTGCCCGTCGACTACGCCTCGCACTCGCACCACGTCGAGGAGATCCGGGAGGAGCTGGCCCGTCTGCTCGCGCCGGTCACCCCGCGCGCCTCGGAGGTCCCCTTCTGCTCCACCGTCACCGGGGAGCCCGTCGACACCACGCGCCTCACCGGGGAGTACTGGTACGAGAACCTGCGCGGCACCGTGCGGTTCGAGGACGCCACCCGGCTGCTGCTGGGCACCGGGCACGACGTGTTCGTCGAGGTCAGCCCGCACCCGGTGATCACCACCGGGATCCAGGAGACCGTCGAGTCGGCCCTGTCCGCCGAGGACGCCGCCGGCTCCGAGGCCGTGGTGCTGGGGACGCTCCGCCGGGGCGAGGGCGGCACCGGCCGGTTCCTGCTGTCGCTGGCGGAGGCACACGTCAACGGGGTTCCCGTGGACTGGTCCCCGCTGTTCGGCGGGGCGCGCCGGGTGGACCTGCCCACGTACGCGTTCCAGCGCGAGCGGTTCTGGCCGGAGGCGGCCCCCGCCCCGGCCGCCGGGGGCGGCGACGCCCGGGAGGCGGAGCTGTGGGGGGCCGTGGAGCGCGGCGACCGGGAGGCGCTGGGCAGCGCCCTGGGCGTGGCGGACCCGGCCCGGGTGGACGAGCTGCTGCCGCTGCTGGCGGCCTGGCGGGACCGGGGGCGGGAGCAGTCCGACGCGGACGGCCGCCGCTACCGGGTGGCGTGGCGTCCGGTGCGGGACACGGCCCGGCCGGCCCTCCAGGGGACCTGGCTGCTGGCGGTGCCCGGGGGTGCGGGCGATGACCCGGTCGTCGGCGCGGTACGGGACGAACTGCTGGCCCGGGGCGCCGAGGTGGCGCTGCTGCCGGTCGGGCCGGACGCCGGCCCGGCGGCGCTCGTGGAGGCCCTGGGGGCGCTCCCGCGGCCCGGGGGCGTGCTGTCGCTGCTGGGCCGGGCGGCGGGTACGCATCCGGAGCACCCGGAGGTGCCGGCCGCGCTGGCGGGCACCCTCGCGCTGGTGCGGGCGCTCGGGGAGGCCGGGGTCGGGGCTCCGCTGTGGTGCGTGACGCAGTCGGCGGTGGCCACGGGTGCGGCGGACGCCGCTCCGGTGCCGGAGCAGGCGCAGTTGTGGGGGTTCGGGGCGGTCGCCGCGCTGGAACTCCCGGGCCGCTGGGGCGGGCTGGTGGACCTGCCGGAGTCCGTGGACGGTGCGGTGCTGCGCCGGCTGAGCGGCGTACTGGCCGCCGGCGAGGGCGAGGACCAGGTGGCCGTACGGGCCTCCGGGGTCTTCGGACGCCGCTTGGTACGGGCCGCCGCCGTCCAGCCCGATGCCCCCGCGTGGACCCCGCGCGGCACCGTCCTGGTCACCGGCGGAACCGGCGCCCTCGGCGCCCGCTTCGCCCGCTGGCTCGCCGCCAACGGAGCCACCCGACTCCTCCTCACCAGCCGACGCGGACCCCACGCCCCCGGCGCCGGCCAACTCCACACCGACCTCACCCGACTCGGCGTACCCACCACCATCACCGCCTGCGACACGGCAGACCCCCACGCCCTGCGCGCCCTACTCGACACCATCCCCGCCGACGAACCCCTCACCGCCGTCCTCCACACCGCCGGCACCCTCGACGACGCGGTCATCGACTCGCTGACGCCGGCCTCCCTGGCGGGCGTACTGCGCCCGAAGGCGACGGCGGCGCTGCACCTGCACGAGCTGACGAAGGACCTGGAGCTGGACGCCTTCGTCCTGTTCTCCTCGGTGATGGGTGTCCTCGGCAACGGCGGGCAGGCCGCGTACGCGGCGGCCAACGCCTCCCTCGACGCCCTCGCCGCGCTGCGCCGGTCCCAGGGCCTGCCCGCCACCTCGGTGGCGTGGGGCGTCTGGGACGGCGGCGGCATGGCCGGTTCCGTCGAGGAGCACACGCGGCGCGCCGGCTTCCCCGGCATGCCCGCCGAGCAGGCGGTGCGCGCGCTGGCTCCGGCGGTCGCCGGGGCGGAGTGCGCGCCGGTGGTCTCGGACATCGACTGGGAGGTGTTCACCCCCCGGTTCGCCGCGGCCCGGCCGGGCCCGCTGCTCGCCGAGATCGCGGAGGCCCGTACGGCGCTGGCCGCGGCCCGGAGCGCGGCCGCCGGCGACCGGCCCTCGCCGGTGGCGGGTCTGGCCGGGCTGTCGCCCGCCGAGCAGCACCGCGCGGTGCTGGACCTGGTGCGCGCCGAGGCCGCCGTCGTGCTGGGGCACGCCTCCGCCGACGCGATCGGCGCGACCCGCGCGTTCAAGGAGAGCGGCTTCGATTCGCTGACGGTCGTGCAGATGCGCAACCGGCTGGCGGCGGCCACCGGGCTGCGGCTGCCGACGACCCTGCTGTTCGACAATCCGACGCCGAACGCGCTCGCCGCGTTCCTGCGCACGCGGCTGGTGGGCGAGCCGTCCGGGCCGGGCGCGGAGGCCGCCGCACCGGCGGTGCGGGCGGCGGCGCGGCACGACGACGATCCGATCGCGATCGTCGGCATCGGCTGCCGTTTCCCGGGCGGGGTGACCACGCCCGAGGAGTTCTGGGAGCTGATGGTCAACGAGCGGGACGCGGTGTCGGGGCTGCCCGACAACCGCGGCTGGGACCTGGAGGACCTGTACGACCCGGACCCGGACGCCGCCGGCAAGAGCTACTCCCGTGAGGGCGGCTTCCTCTACGACGCCGCCGACTTCGACCCGGCCTTCTTCGGGATCTCGCCGCGCGAGGCGCAGGCCATGGACCCGCAGCAGCGGGTGCTGCTGGAGGTGTCGTACGAGGCCCTGGAGCGCGGCGGCATCGATCCGTCGACGCTGCGCGGCAGTGCGACGGGCGTCTTCGCCGGCATGTGCTACCAGGACTACGGTTCCCGGCTGCACGAGGCGCCGGAGGGCTTCGAGGGCTACCTGGTGACGGGCAAGCACTCCAGTGTGGTGTCGGGCCGGATCAGCTACGTGCTGGGCCTGGAGGGGCCCTCGTACACGGTGGACACGGCCTGCTCGTCCTCGCTGGTCACCGTGCACATGGCGGCGCAGGCGCTGCGGGACGGCGAGTGCCGGCTGGCGCTGGCGGGCGGGGTCACGGTCATGGCGGCCCCGGGGATGTTCATCGAGTTCAGCCGGCAGCGCGGGCTGGCTCCGGACAGCCGCTGCAAGCCGTTCTCGGACGCGGCCGACGGCATCGGCTGGGGTGAGGGCGCGGGCATGGTCGTGCTGGAGCGGCTCTCCGACGCGGAGGCCAACGGGCACCGGGTGCTGGCCGTCCTGCGCGGTTCGGCGGTGAACCAGGACGGCGCGAGCAACGGCCTCGCCGCCCCGAGCGGGCCCTCGCAGCAGCGGGTGATCCGCCAGGCGCTGGCGAACGCGGGCCTGACGGCCGCCGACGTGGACATGGTCGAGGCGCACGGTACGGGCACCCGGCTGGGCGACCCGATCGAGGCGCAGGCGCTGCTGGCCACGTACGGACAGGGCCGTGACGCGGACCGGCCGCTGTGGGTCGGCTCGCTGAAGTCGAACATCGCGCACCCGCAGGCCGCGGCCGGCGTGGCCGGGGTGATCAAGACGGTGCTGGCGCTGGAGCACGGGCGGCTGCCCGCGATCCTGCACCACGACGCGCCCTCCTCCCACGTGGACTGGGCCTCCGGGGCGGTGCGCCCGCTGGCGCGGACCATCGACTGGCCGCAGGGCACGGGCCCGCGCCGGGCCGGTGTCTCGGCCTTCGGCATCAGCGGCACGAACGCGCACGCCGTCATCGAGCAGTACGTCCCGAAGGACGGCGCAGCGCGGGACGCGGCGCCGGAGGGCCCGTCGGGCGGCGCGCGCTCCGGCGGCGACGGGGTGCCGTGGCTGCTGTACGGGCGGACCGAGCGGGCCCTGCGCGAGCAGGCGGCCCGGCTGTCGGCCCACCTCGACGCGCACCCGGAGCAGCCGGTCGCCGAGGTCGCGCACGCGCTGGCGACGACGCGGACCGCGTTCGAGCACCGGGCGGCGGTCACCGCCGACGGGCGCGAGGGCGTCCGTACGGCGCTGGAGGCGCTGGCCTCGGCCGGCGCGGACGCCGACGCACCCGGGCTGCTGCACGGTCAGGCCGCGGACGGCGGAACCGTGTTCGTCTTCCCCGGGCAGGGCTCGCAGTGGGTGGGCATGGCGGCCCGGCTGATGGACGAGTCTCCGGTGTTCGCGGCGCGGATCGCCGAGTGCGAGGAGGCCCTGGGCCGCTTCACCGACTGGTCGCTGACCGAGGTGCTGCGCGACGCGGAGGGCGCACCGTCGCTGGAGCGCGTGGACGTGGTCCAGCCGGTCCTGTTCGCCGTGATGGTGTCCCTCGCCGCGCTGTGGCGTTCGTACGGCGTCCACCCGGACGCGGTGGTCGGCCACTCCCAGGGCGAGATCGCCGCGGCCGTCGTCGCCGGGGCCCTGTCGCTGGAGGACGGCGCCCTGGTCGTGGCGCTGCGCAGCCAGGCCCTCGGGGCGATCGCCGGACGCGGCGGCATGGTGTCGGTGGCCAGGCCGGCCGCCGAGGTGGCCGCGCTGATCGCGGACCGGGCGGACGTCCTGGCCGTGGCGACCGTCAACGGTCCGTCCTCGACCGTCGTCGCGGGCGAGACCACGGCCCTGGAAGAGCTGCTGGAACGCTGCGAACGCGACGGCGTCCGCGCCCGCCGCATCCCCGTCGACTACGCCTCCCACTCCCCCTACGTGGAGGAGATCCGCGAGGAGCTGGCCCGTCTGCTGGCGCCGGTCTCCCCCCGGGCGGCGGAGGTCCCGTTCTACTCCACGGTCACCGGGGCGCCCGTCGACACCACCCGCCTGACGGGCGCGTACTGGTACGAGAACCTGCGCGGCACCGTGCGGTTCGAGCAGGCCACGCGGCTGCTGCTGGAGCACGACCACCGCTTCTTCGTCGAGGTCAGCCCGCACCCGGTACTGGTCTCCGGGGTGCAGGACACGGCCGCGGACTCCGGCTCGCCCGTGGTGGCCGTCGGCTCGCTGCGCCGGGGTGAGGGCGGCCGGGCGAGGCTGCTGGCCTCCCTCGCCGAACTCCACGTCCAGGGCGCCGGGTTCGACCGCGAGTCCCTGTTCCCGGCCGGCACCCCCGGCGGGGCCCGCGCGGGCCTGCCGACGTACCCGTTCCAGCGGCAGCGGCTGTGGCTGGACACCTCCCGCGGCGGTTCCCCCGCCGAGGCGGCCGCCGCGCTCGGGCTGGCCCCGGCCGCGCACCCGCTGCTCGGTGCGCGGAGCCCCCTGCCGGACTCGGGCGGGCTCGTCCTGACCGGCCGGCTGTCCACCCGGACCCACGGCTGGCTCGCCGACCACGGGGTCTCCGGCACGCTGCTGCTGCCGGGCACGGCCTTCGCGGAGCTGGCCCTGCACGCCGGGGAGCAGGCCGGGTGCGCGGCCGTGGAGGAACTCACCCTGGAGAACCCGCTGCTGCTGCCCGAGCAGGGCTCCGTGGAACTCCACCTGGCGGTCGGCGCCGCCGACGGCGACGGCCGGCGGACGCTGGGGGTGTACTCGCGGATCGGCGCGGACGCGGACACCGACGCGCCCTGGCTGCGGCACGCCACCGGCGTCCTCGCCCCCGGCACGGACGCGTACCGGGAGGCCTCCGGCGCGGCCGGCTCCGATGCGGCCGGCTCCGGCGCCGACTGGCTGCCCGACGACGCCGAACCCGTCGACCTCGACGCGCTGTACGCGGCCTTCGACGGGGCCCGCTACGAGTACGGCCCGGCCTTCCGCGGGCTGAGCGCCGCCTGGCGCAGCGGCGAGGAGGTCTTCGCGGAGGTGGCGCTGCCCGCCGGCCTGCACGGCGAGGCCGCCGCGTACGGACTGCACCCGGCGCTGTTCGACGCGGCCCTGCACGGCACGTTCCTCCAGGGCGGCGGCCGCCGCCGGCTCCCCTTCGCCTGGACGGGCGTGCGCCTGGCCCGTTCCGGCGCGGCCGCCGTGCGGGCCCGCCTCACCCCGGCCGGACAGGACGCGGTCAAGGTGACCGTGACCGACCCGGAGGGCGGGCTCGTCGCCTCGGTGGACTCCCTGGTCCTCCGCGAGGTCAGCGACGCGCAGCTGCGCGACGACCGCACCGCCGACCCGCTGTACCGGCTCGACTGGACGGCGCTCACCGCCGCCGCCCCCGCGTCCGGCACCACCGCCTGGGCACTGCTCGCCGGGGAGGACGCCGCCGCCGGGACGGTGGCGGAGGCCGCCGGGGCCCTGACGGAGGCGGTCACCGCCACCGGTGCCGGCGAGCCGGTCCGGTACTCCGGTCCCGGGGCGCTGCTGGCGGCCGTCGGCGGGGGCGGGCCCGTCCCGGACGCGGTGGTGCTGCCGCTGCCGCACGGGGACGGGCCGGTCTCGGCCGACGCCGTGCGCGCGGCGGTCCGCGACGCCCTCGCCCTGGTGCAGGGGTGGCTGGCCGAGGAGCGCCTGAGCGGGACCCGGCTGGTGCTCGTCACCGGCGGGGCGGTCGCGGCCGGCGCGGGCGAGTCCGTACGGGACCTCGTGCACGCCCCGCTGTGGGGGCTGCTGCGCTCCGCGCAGACGGAGCACCCGGGCCGGTTCGTGCTCCTCGACACCGACGGCGCCTCCCCCGAGGCCCTGTCCGCCGCGCTGGCCGTCGCCGCGGCCGGTGACGAACCGCAGCTCGCGGTCCGCGGCGGCACGGTACGCGCCGCCCGGCTGGCCCGCCTCGACGGCACCCCCGCCGAGCGGACCGGTACCGGGCGGACCGGAGCCGGGCCGACGGGCGCCGGGCCGGCGGGCGCCGGGTACGACCCCGAGGGGACGGTCCTGGTCACCGGCGGCACCGGCACCCTGGGCCGGCTCGTCGCCCGCCACCTGGTCACCGCGCACGGGGTCCGGCACCTGCTGCTGACCACCCGGTCCGGGCCCGCCGCGCCGGGCGCGCCCGAACTCGTCGCCGAACTCGCCGCGCTGGGCGCCACCGCCCGCGTCGAGGCCTGCGACGCCGCCGACCGGGACGCGCTGGCCGCCGTACTGGACTCCGTACCGGCCGGGCACCCGCTGACGGCGGTGATCCACGCCGCCGGGGTCCTCGACGACGGGGTGCTGACCGCGCTCGGCGCCGACCGGGTGGACCGCGTCCTGCGCCCCAAGGTGGACGCGGCCCTGCACCTGCACGAACTGACCCGCGACCTGGACCTGTCGGAGTTCGTCCTGTTCTCCGGCGCCGCCGGCACCTTCGGCACCTCCGGCCAGGCGCACTACGCGGCGGCGAACGTCTTCCTCGACGCCCTCGCCGCGCACCGCCGGGCGGCCGGCCTGCCCGGCACGGCGATGGCCTGGGGGTTCTGGGCGGAGCGCAGCGCCATGACCGAGCACCTGGACGAGACGGCCGTGCGCCGGCTCGGCCGGGCGGGCATCGCCGAGATGTCCTCGGAGCAGGGCCTGGCGTTCTTCGACGCCGCCCACGGCACCGGTGAGAGCCTGGTGCTGGCGCTGCGGCTGGAGACGGCCGCACTGCGCGAGCGGGCCGCCGCCGGAACCCTCCCGGCGCTGCTGCGCGGACTCGTACGGGTCCCCGTGCGCAGGGCGGCGCAGGAGCCGGGCGCGGCCGGGACCGCGGCGGTACCGGAGGCGGCGCAGGCCGGCCCGGGTCTGGCCGACCGGCTGGCGGCCCTGCCGGAGGCGGAGCGGACCGAGCGGCTGGTGGAACTGGTCACCGGACAGGTCGCCGGGGTCCTCGGCCACTCCTCGGCCTCGCAGATCGAACCGGAGCAGGCCTTCAAGTCCCTCGGGTTCGACTCGCTGAGCGCGGTGGAGCTCCGCAACCGAATGAATCGCGCCACCGGGCTGCGGCTGTCGGCGACCCTCGCCTTCGACCACCCGACGCCGCTGGCCCTCGCCCGGCACGTCGGCGAGGAACTGGCCCGCAGCCGCCGGCCTTCGGCCGACCGGGTGCTGTCCGACCTCGGACTGGTCGACGACCTGCTGTCCTCCGTCCCGGGGACCGATCCGGAGCGGGCCCGCGTCGTGGAGCGGCTGCGGGAGCTGGCCGCGAAGTACGCCGGTTCCGCAGGGGACTTCGACCGGAACCTCCCGGCCGGTTCAAGTGAGAATCCAGACACCTCGGTGAGCATCGATTCCGCCAGCGACGACGAGCTGTTCGCCCTGATCGACAGCGACTTGTAGCAGGCCCGGACGACGGCTACTACAGGAACGGATCGACTCCCCGATGGCAGACAGTGAGGAGAAGCTCCGCAGTTACCTCCGCAAGGCGACCGCCGACCTCCAGGAGACGAGGCGACGCCTGCGCGAGGCGGAGGCCGCCGCGGGCGAACCGATCGCCATCGTCGGAATGAGCTGCCGGTACCCCGGCGGGGTCGAATCGCCGGAGGACCTGTGGGAGCTGGTCTCCTCGGGTACGGACGGGATGTCGGCCTTCCCCGCCGGCCGGGGCTGGAACGTCGGCGGGGCCTACGCCCCGTCCGGCCACGACCCGGTCGGCGGTTTCCTGTACGGGGCGGACCGCTTCGACGCGGACTTCTTCGGCATCTCGCCGCGCGAGGCGCAGGCGATGGACCCGCAGCAGCGGCTGCTGCTGGAGACCTCGTGGGAGGCCTTCGAGCGGGCCGGGATCGATCCGCTGTCGGTGAAGGGCGAGCGGGTCGGCGTGTTCGCCGGGCTGATGTACCACGACTACGGGACGAGCGTCGCCGAGGTCCCCGAGGAGCTCCAGGGCCATCTGGTCAACGGCAGCGCCGGCAGTGTCGCCTCGGGGCGCGTCTCGTACGTCCTGGGCCTGGAGGGCCCGGCGGTGACGGTCGACACGGCCTGCTCCTCTTCGCTGGTGGCACTGCACCTGGCGGTGCAGTCGCTGCGGCGCGGGGAGTGCACGATGGCCCTCGCGGGCGGTGCGACGGTGATGTCCACCCCGGTGATGTTCCTCGACTTCATGAAGCAGGGCGGCCTGGCCGCCGACGGCCGCTGCAAGTCCTTCGCGGAGGGCGCGGACGGCACGGGCTTCGCGGAGGGCGTCGGCATGCTGCTCGTCGAGCGGCTGTCGGACGCCGTGCGCAACGGGCACCGGGTGCTGGCGGTCGTACGCGGCTCCGCCGTCAACCAGGACGGCGCCAGCAACGGACTCACCGCCCCCAACGGCCCCTCCCAGCAGCGCGTCATCCGCCAGGCCCTCGACAGCGCGGGCCTCACCCCCGCCGACGTCGACGCCGTGGAGGCGCACGGGACGGGTACCAAGCTCGGTGACCCCATCGAGGCACAGGCGCTGCTCGCCACCTACGGCCAGGGCCGCGAGCCGGGCCGGCCGCTGTGGCTGGGCTCGCTCAAGTCGAACGTCGGGCATACGCAGGCCGCCGCCGGCGTCGGCGGAGTGATCAAAATGGTGCAGGCCATGCGGCACGGCGTGCTGCCCCGGACCCTGCACGTCGACGTACCGTCCTCCGGCATCGACTGGGCGGCCGGGGCGGTGGAACTGCTGACCGAGCAGCGGTCCTGGCCCGGGACCGGGCGGGCGCGCAGGGCGGGCGTCTCCTCGTTCGGCGCGAGCGGGACGAACGCGCACGTGATCCTGGAGGCGGCTCCCGAGGCGGAACCCGTCGCCCCCGTCGGGGATTCGGTGGCCGGGCCGGTGCCGGTGCCGGTGCCGGTCGTCGTGTCGGGCCGTTCGGCCGAGGCGCTGCGGGCACAGGCGGAACGCCTGCTGGCCTTCGTGGAGGAGCGGCCGGACCTGCGCGTGGACGAGGTGGCGTACGCGCTGACCCGCCGCGCCGAGCTGGAACACCGCGCGGTGGTCGTGAGCCGGGACACCGAGAGCCTGACCCGGGGGCTGGAGGCCATCGCCTCCGGTGAGCCGAACGCCGCCGTGGTGACGGGCCACGCCACGGGGCGCGGCCGCCTGGCCGTGCTGTTCACGGGTCAGGGCAGCCAGCGGCCGGGCATGGGCCGCGGGCTCTACGAAGCCTTCCCGGTGTTCGCCGAGGCCTTCGACGCGGTGTGCGCGGAACTGGGCGGCGGGGTCAAGGAGACCGTGTTCGGCGAGGACGCCGAGGCACTCGACCGGACGGGTATGACGCAGCCGGCGCTGTTCGCCGTCGAGGTCGCCCTCTACCGGCTCGTCGAGTCGTGGGGCGTGGTGCCGCGCTTCGTGGGCGGGCACTCGGTGGGCGAGATCGCCGCCGCGCACATCGCCGGGGTGCTCTCCCTGGCTGACGCCGCCACGCTGGTCACCGCACGCGGACGCCTGATGGAAGCCCTGCCGGAGGGCGGGGTCATGGTCTCCGTCCAGGCCGGCGAGGACCAGGTCACTCCGCTGCTCGTGCCCGGCGCTGCCATCGCCGCCGTCAACGGGCCCCAGGCCGTGGTGATCTCCGGCGCGCGGGAGGCCGTCGAGAATGTCGTCGCCCAGCTGAACGCGACCGGGGTCAAGTCGAAGGCCCTGCGCGTCAGCCACGCCTTCCACTCCCCCCTCATGGACCCCATGCTGGAGGAGTTCCGCACCACCATCGCCGGGCTGGACTTCCACCGGCCGGAGATCGCCTTCGTCTCCGCGCTCACCGGCGGCCTGGTGTCCGACGAGATCGCGCACCCCGACTACTGGGTCACCCACGTCCGCGAAACCGTCCGCTTCCACGACACCATCCGCACCCTCGAAGCCGAAGGCGCCACCACCCTGCTGGAGCTGGGCCCCGACGGGGTCCTGACGGCCATGGCCCGCGACTGCCTCGGCAGCGAGAGCACCGCTCTCGTCCCCACCCTCCGCCGTGACCGTGACGAGGCCGAGAGCGCGGTCGCCGCCCTGGCGCAGCTGTTCACCGCCAACGGCCTCGCCGATCGCACCGCCTTCTTCGCCGGCGTCGGCGCCGACGCCGGAGCGCCGTTCGTCGACCTCCCCACCTACGCCTTCCAGCGCGCCTCCTACTGGCTCGACACCACCACCCCTTCGGGCACCGCTCAGGGCGGCCCGGCCGACGCCCGCTTCTGGGAGGCCGTCGAGGCGTCCGACCCCGACGGGCTCGCCTCGGCCCTCGACCTCGGGGAGGCCGGGGAGGACCCGGCGGCACTGGAGGCGCTGCGCTCCGCGCTCCCGCTGCTCGCCGCCTGGCGGGCCCGGGAGCGGGAGCGCTCGGCTTCGGCGGACTGGACGTACGAGGTCACCTGGGCGCGGCTCGCCGAGGAGCGGGCGCGTCCGGTGCTGTCGGGGACCTGGCTGGTGGCGGTGCCCGCCGGTCAGGAGGCCGACGCCTGGACGGAGTCGGTGGCCGGGGCACTGACGCGGCACGGTGCCGAGGTGCTGGTGCGGGCCGTGCCGGGGGACCCGGCGGCGGGCCGTGCGGAGTACCGGGCTTGGCTGACCGGGCCGCGGACCCCCGAGCTGTCGGGCGTGCTGTCGCTGCTCGCGCCGGACACCCGGCCGCGTACGGACGGCTCCGCCGTGTCGGGCGGGCTCGCCGGGAACCTGCTGCTGCTCCAGGCCCTCGGGGACGTGGCGTCCACGGCCCCGCTGTGGGTGGCCACCCGGGGGGCCGTCGCGGCCGAGCCGGGTGAGCGTCCCGCCGACGCGGCGCAGGCGGAGGTCTGGGGCTTCGGCCGGGTCGCCGCCCTGGAGTGCCCGCAGCTGTGGGGCGGTCTGGTGGACCTCCCCGGGGACCTGTCGGAGCGGCGGGTCCAGGACCGGCTGGCGGCGCTGCTGGCGTCGGCGGACGGTGAGGACCAGGTGGCCGTACGGGCCTCCGGCGTCTTCGGACGCCGCCTGACCCGCACCGCTCCGCGGACGGATGCCCCCGTGTGGACCCCGCGCGGCACCGTCCTGGTCACCGGCGGAACCGGCGCCCTCGGCGCCCGCTTCGCCCGCTGGCTCGCCGCCAACGGAGCCACCCGGCTCCTCCTCACCAGCCGACGCGGACCCCACGCCCCCGGCGCCGGCCAACTCCTCACCGACCTCACCCGACTCGGCGTACCCACCACCATCACCGCCTGCGACACAGCAGACCCCCACGCCCTGCGCGCCCTACTCGACACCATCCCCGCCGACGAACCCCTCACCGCCGTCCTCCACACCGCCGGCACCCTCGACGACGGTCTGGTGGAGGGCCTGACGCCGGAGCGGTTCGAGGCCGTGCTGCGGGCGAAGACGGCCGCGGCGGGGCACCTCGACGTGCTCACCCGGGACCTGGAGCTGGACGCCTTCGTCCTGTTCTCCTCGGTCGCGGGCACGCTGGGCTCCCCCGGACAGGCCAACTACGCCGCCGCCAACGCCGGTCTGGACGCGCTCGCCGAGCAGCGGCGGGGGCTCGGGCTGCCGGCCACCTCGATCGCGTTCGGCGCCTGGGCGGGCGGGGGCATGGCCACCGACGGGACGGCCGAGGTCGACGACCGGCTCGCGCGGGGCGGGGTGGTGCCGATGCGCCCCGAGAGCGTGATCCCGGCGGTCGCCCGGGCCGTCGCGGCGGGCGCGGCGACGGCGGTGATCAGCGACCTGGACTGGGCCCGGTTCGCCCCGGACTTCACGTCCGGACGTCCGAGCGCGCTCATCTCGGGCGTGCCCGAGGCCGCGAAGGTGCTGGGCGCCGGGGACGCGGTGACCGGCTCCGGCGGTGGCACGGCCACGGCCGGAGCGGGGCTCCGGGAACAGATCGCCGCTCTCGCTCCCGAGAAGCGGACGGCGGCCCTGGTGGACCTGGTGTGCGTGCACGCCGCCGTCGTCCTCGGTCACGCCGACAAGCGGATGCTCCAGCCCCACCGGACCTTCCGCGAGCTGGGCTTCGCCTCGCTGACGGCCGTCGAGTTCCGCAACCGGCTGGGCGCGGTCGCCGGGATGCGGCTCAGCCCCACCATGGTGTTCGACTACCCGACGCCCCTCGCGCTCGCCCAGCACCTCCTGACGGAGCTGAAGCTCGACGCGGACCCGGCCGGCGCCCTCATCGAGGACGTGGAACGGCTGGAACGGGCGGCGCTCGCCCTCGACGAGGACGGCGAGGCACGCGCCGAACTGGCCGACCGGCTGCGCGTGCTGCTGGCGAAGCTCGCCCCGGCCGGGGAGGACGAACTCTTCGGCACGGAACTCGACGACGCCGACGCCGGGGACGTCTTCGCCTACATCGACCAGAAGTACGGGGCCCTCTGAGCCCGGGGGCGGGCCCGGCCCGCCCCCCGCCGTACGTACGCACCCCCCTCGCCCCCGCCATGCCCCGCGCCACGCCATGCCCCGCCACGCCGCCACACCACACGAACCGGGTGACCTTTCAGCATGTCCAACGAAGCGAAGCTCCTCCAGTACCTGAAGCGCATCACGTCCGACCTGGACAAGGCGAACGACCGCCTGCGCGAGGTGGAGGCCGCCGCGGGCGAGCCGATCGCCATCGTCGGTATGAGCTGCCGCTTCCCCGGCGGGGTGGATTCCCCGGAGGACTTCTGGGAGCTGCTGTCGGCGGGCGCGGACGGCATCACCCCGTTCCCGGCCGACCGGGGCTGGGACCTCGACGGCCTGGTGGACGAGGACCCCGGGCGGACCGGCACCTCGTACGTCCGTGAGGGCGGCTTCCTGCGCGGCGCGGCGGAGTTCGACGCCGGTTTCTTCGGGATCTCGCCGCGCGAGGCCCTCGCCATGGACCCGCAGCAGCGGCTGCTGCTGGAGACGGCCTGGGAGGCGGTGGAGCGGGCCGGTCTGGACGCGGCCCCGCTGCGCGGGTCGGCGACCGGCGTGTTCATCGGCACCAACGGCCAGGACTACGGGAGCCTCGCCGCCGCCTCCCCCGACGACCTCGGCGGGTACGTGGGCACGGGGAGCGCGGCCAGCGTGGTGTCGGGCCGCATCTCGTACGTCCTGGGCCTGGAGGGCCCGGCGGTGACGGTCGACACGGCCTGCTCGGCGTCCCTGGTGGCCCTGCACCTGGCCGCGCAGGCACTGCGGCGCGGCGAGTGCACGATGGCCCTCGCCGGCGGTGTGACGGTGATGTCCACCCCCTCGACGTTCG
Organism: Streptomyces sp. NPDC043896; assembly: GCF_056435605.1. Lineage (NCBI taxonomy): Bacteria > Bacillati > Actinomycetota > Actinomycetes > Kitasatosporales > Streptomycetaceae > Streptomyces > Streptomyces sp. NPDC043896. The sequence goes on along the minus strand of NZ_JBWKEE010000027.1, from coordinate 3,451 downwards.
TGGAGTTCAGCCGGCAGCGCGGTCTCGCCCCCGACGGCCGCTGCAAGTCCTTCGCGGACGGCGCCGACGGCACGGGCTTCGCGGAGGGCGTCGGCATGCTGCTCGTCGAGCGCCTGTCGGACGCCGTCCGCAACGGGCACCGGGTGCTGGCGGTCGTACGCGGCTCCGCCGTCAACCAGGACGGCGCCAGCAACGGCCTGACCGCCCCCAACGGCCCCTCCCAGCAGCGCGTCATCCGCCAGGCACTGGAGAACGCGGGCCTGACCAGCGCCGACGTCGACGCCGTGGAGGCACACGGGACGGGCACGAAGCTGGGCGACCCCATCGAGGCGCAGGCACTGCTGGCCACGTACGGGCAGGACCGCGAGGCGGACCGGCCGCTGTGGCTGGGCTCCGTGAAGTCGAACATCGGGCACACCCAGGCCGCCGCCGGCGTCGCGAGCATCATCAAGATGGTGCAGGCGATCCGCCACGGGGTCCTCCCCCGGACCCTGCACGTGGACGCCCCGTCGGCGGAGATCGACTGGTCGGCGGGCGCGGTGGAACTGCTGACCGAGGGCCGGCCGTGGCCCGAGACCGGGCGGGCCCGCCGCGCCGGCGTCTCCTCGTTCGGCATCAGCGGTACGAACGCCCACGTGATCCTGGAGCAGGCCCCGGAGCCCGAGCCCGCCGACGCGGGGACCGCCGGGAAGCCCCTTTCCGGCCCGGTCCCGCTGCTGCTGTCGGGTCACTCGGCGGAGGCCCTGCGGGCGCAGGCCGCCCGGCTGGCCGAGCACCTGGAGCGGCACCCCAAGCTGGACATCGCCGACGTCGCCCACTCCCTGACGGGGCGTACGGAGCTGGAGCACCGTGCGGCCGTGGTGGGACGGGACCGTGAGGAGGTCCTGACGGGGCTGCGGGCCCTGGAACGCGACGGCGGAGCCGTGGCGGGCCCGGGCGACGGTCCGGCGGTGCTGTTCACGGGTCAGGGCAGCCAGCGCCTGGGCATGGGACGTGGGCTGTACGAAGCCTTCCCGGTGTTCGCCGAGGCCTTCGACGCGGTGTGCGCGGAACTGGGCGGCGGGGTCAAGGAGACCGTGTTCGGCGAGGACGCCGAGGCACTCGACCGGACGGGTATGACGCAGCCCGCGCTGTTCGCCGTCGAGGTCGCCCTCTACCGGCTCGTCGAATCCTGGGGCGTGGTACCGCGCTTCGTCGGCGGGCACTCCGTCGGCGAGATCGCCGCCGCGCACATCGCCGGCGTGCTCTCCCTCAAGGACGCCGCCACCCTCGTCACCGCACGCGGACGCCTCATGGAAGCCCTCCCCGAGGGCGGCATCATGGTCTCCGTCCAGGCGAGCGAGGACCAGGTCACCCCGCTGCTCGTGCCCGGCGCGGCCATCGCCGCCGTCAACGGCCCCCAGGCCGTGGTGATCTCCGGCGCGCGGGAGGCCGTCGAAGGCGTGGTGGCACGGCTCGCGGAGCAGGGCGTCAAGTCCAAGGCCCTGCGCGTCAGCCACGCCTTCCACTCCCCCCTCATGGACCCCATGCTGGAAGACTTCCGCACCACCATCGCCGGGCTGGACTTCCGCCCGCCGGAGATCGCCTTCGTCTCCGCGCTCACCGGCGGCCTCGTCACCGACGAGATCGCGCACCCCGACTACTGGGTCACCCACGTCCGCGAAACCGTCCGCTTCCACGACACCATCCGCACCCTCGAAACCGAAGGCGCCACCACCCTGCTGGAGCTGGGCCCCGACGGGGTCCTGACGGCCATGGCCCGCGACTGCCTCGGCAGCGAGAGCACCGCTCTCGTCCCCACCCTCCGCCGTGACCGTGACGAGGCCGTCGCCGCCGTCACCGGTCTGGGGCGGCTCCTCGCCGCCGGAGCCGTGGCCGACCGCACCGCCTTCTTCGCCGGTTCGGCCGTCTCCCGCGTCGACCTCCCCACCTACGCCTTCCAGCACCGCACCTACTGGGTGTCCACCTCCGTGGGCTCGGTCGGCGATGTGGCCTCGGCCGGCGTCACCGCCGCCGATCACCCGCTGCTGGGTGCGGCGGTCGCCCTGCCGGGCGGGCCCGGGATGCTCTTCACCGGCCGGCTGTCGTTGCGTTCGCAGCCGTGGCTGGTCGACCACCAGGTGCACGGCCAGGTCGTCTTCCCCGGCGCCGCCATGGTGGAGCTGGCCGTACGGGCCGGTGACGAAGTCGGCTGCGGGCTGCTGGACGACCTGACGATCGAGGCGCCGCTCGTCCTCCCGCGCGACGGTGGCGGTGTCCAGCTGCGGCTGATGCTGGCCGAGCCGGACGGCCGGGGGCGGCGGGCGCTGAGCCTGTTCTCCCGCCCGGAGGACGTGGACGCCGACGAGCCGTGGGTCCGGCACGCCAGTGGCGCCGTCGCGGCCGCGCCCGGTACGACGGACGTCCCGGTCGGCGCCTGGCCGCCCCCGGAGGCCACCCGCCTCGACACGGATGGCATGTACGAGGAGCTGATCCGGCTCGGCTTCGGCTACGGGCCCGCCTTCCAGGGGCTGAAGGCCGCCTGGCGCCTCGGCGAGGACGTGTACGCCGAGGTGACGCTCCCGGAGGCGGCGGCCGGCGAGGCGGGCCGGTTCGGGCTGCATCCGGCCCTGCTGGACGCCGCCCTGCACGGCATCGGGCTCGGCTCCTTCGTCAACGCCGAGGGCGGGGGCGGGGCGCGGCTGCCGTTCGCCTGGACGGGGGTCGCACTGCACGCCTCCGGGGCTTCCGCCCTGCGGGTACGGATCGCCCCGGCCGGGACCGATGCGGTCTCGCTGACGCTCACCGACCAGGCCGGAGCACCCGTCGCCACGGTGGAATCGCTCGCACTGCGCGCCGTATCGGCCGAGCAGCTCGGTGACCCCGCTGCGGCGGGGCTGCGGGACGCGCTGTTCCGGGTGGAGTGGACCGAGGTCACGCCTGAGGCCGGGGCTGTCGGCTCATGGGCCCGGCTGGGCGAGGAGGGCCAGGACGCGCCCGAGTACGTAGTGACCCCGACCCCGGGCGGGGAGCTCCACGCGGCCGTCACCGAGGCACTGGGACTCGTACAGGCTTGGCTGGCTGAGGAGCGGCCCGCGCGCCTCGTCTTCACCGCCCGCCGGCAGGACCCCGTCACCGCCGCCGTCTGGGGACTCGTCCGGTCCGCACAGGCCGAGAACCCGGGCCGCTTCGCCCTCGTCGAAACCACCGACATCGAAGCCGACTGGTCCCAGGCCTCCGCCGCCCTCGCGGCCGGCGAGGACCAGATCGCCGTACGGGACGGGGCCGTACTCGTCCCCCGTCTGGCACGGGCTACCGTGTCCGAGCCGACCGAGGAGGCCGCCTTCGGCGACGGGACCGTCCTGGTCACCGGCGGCACCGGCGGCCTCGGCGCACTCTTCGCCCGCCACCTCGTCACCGAACACGGCGTCCGCGACCTCCTCCTCACCAGCCGACGCGGCCAACAAGCCCC
>NZ_JBWKEE010000026.1:0-125605 GCF_056435605.1 Streptomyces sp. NPDC043896 | reverse complement strand
CCTCCACACCTACAACCACCACCGCTGCCACACCGCACTGGGCGGCCACCCGCCCATCAGCCGAGTTAACAACCCTGCGGGTCAATACACCTAGGGGCGCAGGGAGCGGAGGAGGAGGTCGGCGAGGTGGTCGGCGACCTGGTGGGGGGTGAGGGGGCCGTCCGTGCGGTACCAGGTGGAGAGGTGGTGGACGGAGCCGAAGTAGTAGTCCACCACCAGGTCGGCGGGCGTGGCCGTGGAGAAGACCCCGGTGCGCTGGCCCTCCTCGACCAGTGCGCGGAAGCGCTCGTGGTAGCGCCGGCGTTCCGCCCGGACCTGCTTGTACTTCTCCGGGCTGAGCTGGTGCATCGACCGGAAGAAGATCATCGCGTCGTCGAGGTTCTCGATGGTGGTGACCACGACGTCGGCGGCGGCGGAGCGCAGCCGCTCCTCGACGGGGGCGTCGGATCCGGCCACGGCGTCGAGGCGCTGCTGCTGGAGGCGCAGCATGCGCGCGTACACCTCGTGCAGCAGGTCGTCCTTGGACCCGAAGTAGTGGTAGAGCGCACCCTTGGTCACCCCGGCCGCCTCGACGATCTCCTGGACCGAGGTGCGGTCGTAGCCGCGTTCGGCGAAGAGCCTGGTGGCGACGGCCAGCAGCCGCTGCGGGACCGGGGTCTCCCGGTTTCCGTCCTCGGGTCCCTCGGTGGTCCTGGCGGCCATGGTGCTCGCCTTCCTCTCCTGATCCTCCGACTGTTTTCAGCCGCGCTCGCGCAGTTCTCGTCGCAGGATCTTGCCACTGGTGGTCTGGGGAAGAACAGGCAGGACCTCGACCTTGCGGGGGTACTTGTACGCGGCCAGGCGCTCGGCGCAGTACGCGGCCAGTTCCTCCGGCCGGGCCGACGCCCCGGGGCGCAGGCTGACGTAGGCCTTGACGCTCTCCCCCCGGTAGGCGTCGGGGACGCCGACCACGGCCGCCTCGCGTACGGCGGGGTGGGTGTAGAGGACGTCCTCCACCTCGCGCGGCCAGACCTTGAACCCGGAGGCGTTGATCACGTCCTTCTTGCGGTCGACCACGTAGAGCCAGCCGTCCCGGTCCATGAACCCGACGTCCCCGGTGCGCAGCTCGCCGCCCGGGAAGGCCTCGGCGGTGGCCTCGGGCATCCCCCAGTAGCCGGGGACGACCTGCGGCCCGCGCACGGCTATCTCCCCGGTCTCGCCGAGCGGGAGCTCGTCACCGTGCTCGTCGAGGATCCGTACGAGGGTCTGCGCGCCCGGGATCCCGACGGAGAGGGTGCCGGTCGCGGGGTCGACGGGTGCTTCGAGGTGGGCGGGGACCGAGGCGCAGGGGGCGGTGCACTCGGTGAGGCCGTAGCCGTTGCGCAGGTAGAACCCGAAGGAGTCGCGGAGGCGCTCGACGAGCGCGGGCGGGAGCGGGGCTCCGCCGGAGGAGACCACCTGGAAGGAGGCGAAGTGGTCCCGGGTGACGTCGGGGTGCGCGGCGAGAGCCGTGAAGGCGGTGGCCGGGCCGATGGTGTAGCCGGGGCGGTGTTCGAGGAAGGCGTCGAGGACGGCGCCGGGGTGGAAGCGGTGCGCGAGGACGAGGGTCCCGGCGTTGACGAAGCAGGCGGCGAGTTCGCAGACGAGGCCGGTGATGTGGAAGAGCGGCGCGAGCGCGAAGTACCCGGCGCCCTCGGGGAGCGGATGGCCGGTGACCTGCCGGACGGCGTTGTAGGTGAGCGCCCCGTGCGGGTTCATGGCCCCCTTGGGCACGCCGGAGGTGCCGGAGGTGTAGCTGATGAGGGCGATGTCCCCGCCCCCGGACGGCTCGACCGCCGGCGCGGGGTGGCCCTGCCGGGCCGTGTGGAGCAGGTCGGCGGGAACGACCGCCGGGGCGCCGGGCCCGTCCGGACCCGCGCGGCGCTGAGCACGGGCGTCGGGGGCGGCGTCGGCACTGGCGTTCGCGTCGGCGTCGGCACTGGCGTCGGCACCGGTGTCGGTGTCGGTGTCGGGGAAGACCCGGGGGTCGTTGCGGGTCTGGAAGTCCCGGTCGCGGGCGGTCAGCACCGTCCGGATGCCGGTCCCCCGCACCGCCTCCCCCAGGTACCCCTGCCACGCTCCCCCCTCGCACACCAGCGCCACCGCGCCCGAGTCCCGCAGGACGTGCCCGACCTCCCCGGCCTTGTACATCGGGTTCACCGGCACCACCACCGCCCCCGCCTTCCACGCGGCCAGCACGGCCAGCACGAAGTGCGGGGTGTTCTGCAGCATGACCGCCACCCGGTCGCCCCGCCCGGTCCCCCGCCCCGCGAGGTACCCGGCGAGGGAGTCGGACAGCGCGTCGGCCTCCGCGTAGGAGATCCGCCCGTCGAAGTACGCGAGCGCCGTGCGCTCCGGCGCCTTGGCCACGGCGGCGCGGAACGCGTCCACCACGCCGGCCGGCGGCGAGACCGGCGCCAGCTGGGCGGGGCTCAGCCGGCCCAGCCACGGCCGGTCGGCGTACGGGGAGCCGGATGCGGCGACGGGAGCCGTCACGGGGCCTCCCACTTCTGCTGGAGGCGGTTCATGGAGCGCAGCCACCGGTCGGGGTCGGTCGCGCGGGCGGCGTGGTAGTCCGCCACCTCGGGGTGCGGGAGGATCAAGAACCGGCCCTTCTCCATGCCGTCGAACAGCGCTTCGGCGACCGCTTCCGGCTCGATCGCCGTGGGTGCCAGAACCAGTTCCCCGGCCGAGCCGGAGGCGGTCAGCATGTCGGTGCGCACCCCCTGCGGGCAGATCGCGTGGACCTGGACGCCCCGGTGGCGGTAGGTCAGCGAGAGCCATTCCGCGAAGGCGAGGGCACCGTGCTTGGTGACACTGTACGGGGCGGCTCCGATCATGGTCAGCAGCCCGGCGGCGGAGACGGTGGAGACGAATCGGCCGCCGCCCCGCTCCAGCCAGTCGGGCAGCAGCGCCCGGGCGGCGCGCACGTGGGCCATGACGTTGGTGTCCCAGGCCGCCTCCCAGACGGCCTCGTCCGCGAAGGCGTCGCCGCCCGAGGCGAGTCCGGCGTTGGCGCAGTACACGTCGACCCGGCCGCCGAGTGCCTCGCGGGCCTGCTCGACGACCGCCGACGCGTCGCCGGGGACGGCGACGGCCCGGCCGCCACAGGCGGCGCCCACGGCTTCTGCCACGGCGGCGGCCTTGGCGGGGTCGAGGTCGTTGACGGCGACGGTGGCCCCTTCGGCGGCGAAGCGGTGCGCGAGGGCCGCGCCGATGCCCCCGCCGGCTCCGGTGACGACGACTCGCTGGTCCTGGTACGCGCTCACGGGGGTCACCTTTCGTCACTGCCTGCCGGACCGGCCGGATCCCGCGCAGACTAACCAGTCGGTATGTGACGGCGGAAGGGGTGCGGGTCCTAGCGTGGCGGGATGACGCTGTCACGACGCGGGGTGCTGGGACTGGCGGGAACCGTGGGGGCCGCAGGGGTGGCGGGGGCCCTGGGCGGGGCGGGGGCCGCAGGTCCGGCCGCCGCCGCCGAGCGGGTGCGCACCGGCTTCGAGCGGCTCGCCGCCGACGGGTACGCGGAGCTCGCGGGGCAGCGGGTCGGGGTGGTCACCAACCCCACCGGGATCACCGCCGACGCCCGCCACCTGGTCGACGTACTGCACGCGGACGAGCGGGTGGACCTGGTCGCGGTGTTCGGGCCGGAGCACGGCTTCCGGGGGACGGCGCAGGCGGGCGGCTCGGAGGGGGCCGGGCGGGACCCGGCGACGGGGCTGCCCGTGTACGACGCGTACGGCAAGAGCGGCCGGCAGCTGGCCGACCTCTTCACGGCGGCGGGTGTCGACACCGTCGTCTTCGACATCCAGGACGTCGGCGCGCGCTTCTACACCTACGTCTGGACCCTGTACGACTGCATGCGCGCGGCCGCGCTGGCCGGCAAGGCAGTGGTGGTGCTGGACCGGCCCAACCCGGTGGGCGGGCGGCGGGCGGCGGGGCCCGTGCTGGAGCGGGCGTACGCGAGCTTCGTGGGCCGGGAGCCGATCGCGCTGGCGCACGGGATGACGGCGGCCGAGCTGGCCCTGCTGTTCAACGGCGAGTTCCTCGGCGCGGAGCGGGTACGGCTGCGGACGGTGCCGATGTCGGGGTGGCGGCGGGAGTCCTTCTTCGGGGAGACCGGCCTGCCGTGGGTGCCGCCGAGCCCGAACATGCCGACCCCGGACACGGCGCTCGCGTACGCGGGGACCTGCCTGTTCGAGGGGACCACCCTGTCCGAGGGCCGGGGTACGACCACGCCGTTCGAGGTGGTCGGCGCGGAGGGCGTCGACCGGCGCTGGGCGGAGGCGGCGAACGGGCTGGAGCTGCCCGGGGTGTGGTTCCGGGAGACCTGGTTCACGCCTTCCTTCTCCAAGCACGCCGGGAAGGTCTGCGGCGGGGTCCGGCTGCTGGTGCACGACCGGGAGGCCTTCGATCCGGTGCGGGCGGGGATCGGGCTGCTGGTGACGGCGCGGCGGGTGTGGAGCGGGTTCGGCTGGCGGGCGGACCACTGGATCGACCGGCTCACCGGCTCGGACCGGGTGCGGACGATGGTGGACGCGGGTGCGGGGGTGGAGGAGGTCGCGGGCGCCTGGGCGGCCGGGCTGGAGCGGTTCCGGTCGGTCCGGGCGGAGTACCTGCTGTACCCGTGACGCGGGCCGCCCCTCACTGATTTCACTCGGACCGGTGGCGTCACGGGTCTGGCCGACGCGGCCTCCCGGCGGGATGCTGCGACCACCGGAGCCCGCGCGTGAAGGGGGAGGCCATGGTGGACAGCGGTGGTGCGGCCGGATCCGCGATCGGGGTGGGCCCGTACCAGGAGCTGGTCTTCGACGCCCAGGGCGACGTGGACCCGGCGACGCGGGCGGCGGTGGCCCGGATGGAGGCGACGGACCTGCTGGTCTTCGCCCACGGCTGGAACAGCGACCGGTCCACCTCGGCCCGGCTCTTCGACCGCTTCTTCGCCCCCTTCCCGGGGCTGGTGGGGGCGGGGGTGCGGCCGGCGTACGTGGGGGTGGTGTGGCCCTCGATCCGCTTCCCGGACGAACCGATCCCGGACTTCGAACCGCACGGCACGCTCCCGGAGCCGGGCTCCGGTACGGCTCTGGACGCTGCCGCCCGCGCGGCCCTCGGGGAGTTCTGGCCGGGGCGGGAGGCGGAACTCGACCGGATCGCCGCCCTGCTGGCGGAGCAGCCGGACGCGCGGGCGGCGTTCGACGAGTTCGGGACGCTGGTACGCCAGCTCGTGCACGCGGACCCGGGGGGCCCGGCCGCCGCCCCGGAGGTGCCGGCGGTCTTCGTACTGGACACCGTGGAGGTGTGCCGCAGGCTTGCCGGCGCCCTGGCCGAGGCGGGGGCGGGTGCCGGGGCGGAGACGGAGGACCTGCCGGCGTTCGCGCCCGGCGGCGGACCGCGGGCCCTGTGGGGCGGGGCGAAGGAACTGCTGCGCCAGGCGACGTACTACGAGATGAAGAAGCGGGCCGGGGTGGTCGGCGAGCACGGGCTCGGGCCCGTCCTCACCGACCTCGCGGGACGGCGGCCGGCCCTGCGCGTCCACCTGATCGGCCACAGCTTCGGCGCCCGGGTGGTGTCCTTCTCCCTGCGGGCCGTACCGGACGCCGCACGGCACGTGAAGTCGCTGACGCTGCTCCAGGGGGCCTTCTCGCACTACGCGTTCAGCGAGCGCCTGCCCCACGACCGGGGGCGCGGCGGCGCCCTGGCCGGGCTCCAGCGCAGGGTGGACGGCCCGGTGGTGGCCTGCCACTCGGCCCATGACTCGGCGCTGCGCGTGTTCTATCCGCTGGCCTCCCGGATGGCGGGGGATTCGGCCGGTCTGCTCGGTTTCGACGAGCGGTGGGGCGCGGTCGGGCACGGCGGGGTGCGCGCGGTGCCGGGCGCGCCCCGGCTGAGCCTGGACGCGGCCCTGCGGGGCGGGCTGCCGGGGGCCGGTTGCGTCAGCGTGGACGCGGGCTCCGTGGTGCGTCGCGGCGGGGCGCCGTCGGGGGCGCACAGCGACATCTGCCACGCGGAACTGGCCCGTCTCGTGGTCGGGGCGGGGCGCATGGGGCGCTGAGTTCCGGCCATGTGCCACCCGCACGCCTCGACCGCCCCCGCATGCGCCCACATCCCGCCGGGCATGTTGGGCACGTCGCGGGGGGTCGCTTCGTTCGACGGAGTGACGCGGTCACGGGTGTGGGCATGGCACGGCGGAGGTGAAGGTACGGTGGCAGGTTTTCGGAGTCTGGCCTACCAGGTGCGTGACGCGCGCAACGACCGGGCCCTGCGGCGCCATTCGCTGCGCCGCTGCCTGGAGCGGTTCGCGCCGTACGGGCACCGGGCGACGTGGTGGCACCTGTGCGACCGGCACGGGATCGCTCCCGAGGACCGGGGCGCGGACCCGCTGCGGCTGGTCGCGGCGCTGGAGGAGCTGGAGGAGGCGCGGGCGGTCTGGCTGGAGTACGAACGGCAGTTCGCGGAGCGGCGCAGACGGGAGAAGCACGACGGGGTCCGGCGCCCGGAGTGGGCCTGGGGCGGCAGCGGGGACGCCGTGGTGCGGTGTGCCGATCCGGGGGTGCGGCCGGAGGGGACGCTGGGCGAGGTGCTGCGGCGGCTGGTCGCGGCGCTGGAGTCGGATCCGGGGCCGGGGTGCCCGGTCTGCGGCGAGGAGGAGCTGTACTGGCCGCCCGCGCTGTCGGGGCCGGGGGCGTGGGCCGGGGCGTGGGCGTGGGACGGGCCGGTGTGCGGGGGCTGCGGGATCGTGGTGCCGCGGCCGGCGCTGGCGGAGACGGCGGTGGTGCACCAGGCGGCGGGCGCGGCATGAGGGGGGCGGGCGGCAGGCAGGGCAGGCTGCCGGGCGGGCTGCGGGGCGGGGCCGACGGGCCGGGGGTGCGGGTGCTCCAGGCCGCGCTGAACGGTGCGCGGGGCGCTGCCGACGGGGCCGCGGTGCCGCTGTCCCCGGGGGATCTGGTCCGGGCGGCGCTGGAGGCCGTGGCGGCCGGGGCCGGCGAGGTGCTGGTGCACCCGCGGACCCCGTGCGGGCGGGAGAGCCTCTCGCCCCGGGTGGCCGGGCCCCTGCTGGAGGAGATGCGCGGCGCGGGGGTTCGCGTACCTCTGACGGTTCCGGCGGGTGTCGCGGCCGAGCCCGATCCGGCGGGGCGGCTGGAGCGGGTGCGGTCCTGGACGGTGCTGCCGGACCGGGCGACGGTGCCGTTCGCGGAGCCGGGGGCGCGGGAGCTGGGGCGGGCGCTGCTGGAGCGGGGGGTCGCGGTGGACGCGGTGGTCCCGCTGGGCGGCGGGGCCGGGCCGGAGCCGCTGGCCCGGTTCCTGGAGTGGGCCGCGCCGGAGCCGGGGCGGGTGCGGCTGGTGGCGGAGCTGGCGGAGGCCGATCCGGCGCTGGTGGCCGGCCTGCGGTGGCTCCCGCCGGTGCCGGTGGTGCTGTACGGGCGGGAGGCCGCCGCCTGGCCGGTGCTGCGGCTGGCCGCGCGGTGCGGTGCGGGCGCGCGGATCGGGGTGGCGCAGGTGCTGCACCTCCCGGACGGGCGGGCGGCGCGTTCCAATGCCGAACTGGTGGCGGCGGCCGTGGAGTTGCGGGCCCTGGCGGCTACTGGGCCAGCCGGGAGCCGGTGAGGCGCTCGCCGAAGACGTCGTCCGGGTTGGACAGGGCGCAGTTCTTCAGGGAGAGGCAGCCGCAGCCGATGCAGTCGTCCAAGTGGTCGCGCAGGCGGCTGAGTTGCTGGATCCGCTGGTCGAGTTCGCCGCGCCAGTTCTCGGAGAGCCGCGCCCAGTCCTCGCGGGTGGGGGTGCGCTCCTCGGGGAGCTGGGAGAGGGCCTCGCGGATGCTGGCGAGCGGGATGCCCACGCGCTGGGCGGCGCGTACGAAGGCGACCCGGCGCAGCGCTTCGCGGTTGTAGCGCCGCTGGTTGCCGGAGGTGCGGCGGCTGGTGATCAGGCCCTTGGTCTCGTAGAAGTGCAGGGCGGAGACGGCCGCGCCGCTGCGCGCGGACAGCTGGCCGACGGTGAGTTCGTGGACGTTCTCGGGAATCTGCGGCACACGCCCGAGCCTAGTCGGAGGTCCGTTGACAGACGCACCAGGCCCCCACCATGCTGAGCAAGCGCTTATTCGACTGAGCGCCGGCCGGGACCGGACCGGACGGCCGGAGACGGCACCGGACAGCGGAAGACAGGGGCAGGGCATGGCCGAACCGAGGATCTTCACGTCCGCCGAGGAACTGCGCGCCGGCATCGGCGAGCCGCTCGGCCCGAGCGGATGGCTGGAGGTGGACCAGAAGCGGATCGACCTCTTCGCGGACGCGACCGGCGACCACCAGTGGATCCACGTGGACCCGGAGCGGGCCGCCACCGGACCCTTCGGCTCCACCATCGCGCACGGCTATCTCACGCTGTCGCTGCTGCCGAGCCTGGTGCCGCAGATCATGCGGGTCGAGGGGATGCGGATGGGCATCAACTACGGTACGGACAAGGTCCGTTTCCCCGCCCCGGTCCCGGTCGGCTCGCGGCTGCGCGCCACCGCGGTGATCACATCGGTCACCGAAGCGGGCGGCGGCGTACAGGTCGCGGCGACCGTGACGGTGGAACGCGAGGGCGGCGAAAAGCCCGTGTGCGTCGCGGAGTCGGTGTCCCGCTACTACTTCTGAGCCGTCTCCACGGCCGGGCGCGCACCCACCATGCGGAGCACGAGGTCGGCGTACAGCGCGCCGACCTCGTCGGGCGTGCGCTGTCCGGCGGTGCTGAACCAGCGGGCCACGTCGATGCACAGCGACAGCACGGCGAGGGTGGTGCCCGGCACGTCGGGGACGTCGAACTCCCCCGCCCGCACGCCCTCGGCGATGATCCGGCGCACGGCCGCGTCGCTCAGCCGGCGCAGCCCCACGATCTCGGAGCGGTGCTCCGGGGCGAGGGCGTCGAGCTCGTACTGGACCACGCGGGCGGTGGTGTGGTGCGCGGCGTGCCAGCGCACGAAGGACCGTACGGCCGCGTCGAGCCGGTCGGCGGCGCCGCCCTGCCCGGAAGCGGCGGTCTCCAGGATCTCCAGCGCCTTGTCGTGCCCTATCCGGCTGATCCGGTGGAGCAGTTCTTCCTTGGTCTTGTAGTGGATGTAGAGCGCGGCCGGGCTCATGCCGGCGCGGCCCGCGATGTCGCGCGTGGTGGTCGCGTGGTAGCCGCGCTCCGCGAAGGCGTCGACGGCGGCCACGAGCAGCCGCCGCGCGGCGTCGGGGGTGACCTCCGACCACGGCTGGTAGCCGCCGGCCGTCTCCGCCGCGCTGTCCATCGCTCGCCCACCCTCTTCGTCCTGTAGGAAGGCACCAGCTTACCGGAGAGTGAGCAAGCGCTTAGCGGGCCTGCGGGCGGCGGCCGGTCAGAAGGCGGACACCCCGGTGCGGGCGCGGCCGATCAGCAGCTTCTGGATCTGGCTGGTGCCCTCGTAGAGGGTCATGACGCGGGCGTCGCGCAACAGCTTCCCGGCCGGGTACTCGTCGATGTAGCCGTAGCCCCCGTGCACCTGGAGGGCGTTGCCGGCGGCCCGCACGGCGGCCTCGGAGGCGAAGAGCTTGGCGGTGGAGGACTCGGTGGCGAAGGGCAGGCCCCGGTCGATCAGGTCGGCGACCCGCCAGGTCAGCAGCCGGGCGGCGTCCACGTCGACCGAGATGTCGGCGATCAGCTCCTGGACCAGCTGGTGGTGGGCGATCGGCTTGCCGAACTGCTCACGCCGGGCGGCGTACGAGACGGCCGCGTCCAGGGCGGCCTGGGCGATGCCCACGCAGCCGGCGGCTACCGACATGCGGCCCTTGGCCAGGGCCGACATGGCCACGGAGAAGCCCTTGCCCTCGGGGCCGAGCAGGGCGGAGGCGGGGACGCGGACGTCGTCGAGGGCGAGTTCGGCGGTCGCCTGGCCGCGCAGGCCGAGCTTGCCGTGGACCTCGCGGCGGGTCAGGCCGGGGCTGTCGGCGGGGACGAGGAAGGCGGAGACGCCCCGGTGGCCGGGGGTGGCGGGGTCGGTCCGGGCGAAGAGGAGGACGACGTCGGCCCAGGTGCCGTTGGTGATGAACATCTTGCTGCCGCTGATGACGTACGCGTCCCCCTCGCGCACCGCGCGGGTGGTGAGGGCGGCGGCGTCGGAGCCGGTGCCGGGCTCGGTCAGCCCGAAGCAGCCGAGGGCGTCGCCGGAGCACAGGCGGGGCAGCCAGTGCCGCTTCTGCTCCTCGGTGCCCCAGGCGGCGACGGTCTTGGCGACCAGGCCGAGGGAGACGGAGACGATGCCGCGCACCGCGGAGTCGCCGCGGCCCAGCTCCTCGGTGACGAGCACGTAGGAGAGGTGGTCGCCGCCGGAGCCGCCGTATTCCTCGGGGACGGTGAGGCCGAGGAAGCCGAGGCCACCGAGCTTCTTCACGATCGAGCGGTCCACGCTCTCGGCGCGGTCCCACTCGGCGGCGTACGGGACGATCTCGCGGTCGGTGAACGCGCGGGCGAGGCGGCGGACCGCCTCCTGCTCCTCGCTGAGCTCCAGGTTCACGGGGTCCCTCCGGGGCGTGGGCCGGTGCGTGACGGTGTGCGGGGGGGTACGGCGGTGTGCGGCCCGCCGACGTTTAACTAGCAGCGGTAGTTTATGGCGGGGCAGGGCCTACTATGTGGCGCATGGCCAGACCGCGCAAGCCCCTCCTCAGCCGAGACCGCATCGTCGAGGCGGCGGGAGCGCTCGTGGACGCGGAGGGGCTGGAGGCGGTGTCGACGCGGCGGCTGGCCGCAGCCCTCGGGGTCAGCGGGCCCTCGCTGTACAACCACTTCCGGACCAAGGACGCGATCCTGGAGGCGGTTGCGGACGCGGTGAGCGCGAAGGTCGACCTGTCGATGTTCGACGGCGGCAAGGACTGGCGGGGCGCCCTGTACGACTGGGCGCACTCCTACCGCGCGGCCCTCTCGGACCACCCGAACATCGTGCCGGTGCTGGCTCGCGGGCCGGGCCGCCGCCCGGCGGGCCTGCGGCTGGCGGACGCGGTGTTCGGCGCCATGACGGCGGCGGGGTGGCCCCCGGCACAGGCGACCCGGATCGGCGCGCTGATGCGGTACTTCATCCTGGGCTCGGCGGCGGGCTCCTTCGCCCGGGGGTTCGTGGACGACGAGACGGCGTACGACCCGGCGGACTACCCGCACCTGGGGCAGGCCCACCTGCTGGCGGAACGCCAGCGGGAGGTGGACGAGGGCGCCTTCGAGACCGGCCTGACCGCCCTCCTGGACGGCCTGACCCTCCAGTACGAAGCCCTCCTGCGAACGGGCGCGCCCCCACAGGTGTGACGCCGCGGGCGCGGGGCGGTCAGCGGGGTGGGAAGCCGGGGCGGGGGCGGGAGCGGGGGCGGGAGCCAGGTCGGGAGCCGGGTCAGAAGCCGGCTCCGCAGCCGCCGACGCCTCCGCAGCCACACCCGCCGACGCCCTTGCGGCCGAGGTCCCGCGTGCCGCCCCGGCGCGGGTCCGGCGGAGGGGTGCCGCCGCCCAGGCCGCCCCTCCCCGGCCAGTGTCACCCCCTGGGGGCTCCGGCCCGCGGGGGCTCGGGAACGGGCAGGACCGCGCCCGGCGGGAGGCGGGTCAGGCCGTGCAGCGCCACCTCCAGGAGCCGCCGTTCGCGCGGGGTGCCCGTCGGCTCCCGCTCGGCGAGGAGGCGCAGTGCGGTCAGGCCCGCCCGGGTGGGGTGGCGGCGGTTCATCAGGTTCCGGTTCCGGGCGCCGGCCGCCCCGGTCCCGTCGACCAGGCCGTCGGTGATCAGCCGCTCCACCAGCCGGCCCACGGCGGGGTGGTACGCCGCCTCGTCCCGCAGCTCCAGGGCGACGCGGTCGTCCGCATCGGCCATGCAGGCGGTCACGGCCGCCCCGAACTCGCCGTCCGCCACCTCACCGGCCGGTCCGGCACGCGCCACCGCCACCGCCACCCGGTCCGTGCCCGCGACGGCGCGGAGCCGCCCGGCCAGGTACAGGGCGGCCATCGCGGTCTCGGCCACCCCGGTGCGCCCACCGCGCAGGTACGCGGCCTCGTAGGCGGTGAGGGCCCGCGCCTCCGGCTCACGCCCGGGCGGCTCGGAGGCAGACGTCGGCTCCGGGGCAGACGGCGGCTCGGGGGCAGGCGGCGGCTCAGGCCCGGGCGGCCCCCCGGGCAGGGCGGCGGGCTCCGGCGCGGGCGGCCGCCAGGGCCGGGGGTTGCGGCGGCGGAAGAACACGCCGGGACAGGCGACGGGCGGCAGGAACCACAGGGCGGAAGCGATGACCCACACAAGTCCCCCCGAACTCATATGCGTTGGGGGGATTGTGCGCCGCTCCCGGCCGGCCCGCAACCGACCGGCCCGCAACGGCCGGGCCGTGCCCGCCCCGAAGGGCGTCCGGCCTAGAAGACGACCAGCGAGCGGCCGCCCTTGCCCGCGACCATCGCCTCGAAGGCAGCCGGGATCCCGTCGAGGGTGATGCGGTCGGTGACCAGGGCACCGAGGTCGAGGCGGCCGGCCCGGACGTGTCCGGCGATCACCGGGAGGTCGCGGGCCGGGTCGCTGTTGCCGTACACGCAGCCGCTGAGGGTGCGGGCGAAGTGGAAGATCTCCAGCGCGTGGAAGCTCACCTGCTGGTCCTTGCCGCCGATGCCGACGACCGTGGTGCGCCCGCCCCGGCGAGTGGATTCCCAGGCCGTACGGATGGTCTGGGCCCGGCCCACGCACTCCACGGCCACGTCCGCGCCCTGCCCGCCGGTGAGGCCGCGGACCTGCTTGGCGGTGGTGTCGGAGGCGAGTACGAAGTCGGTGGCTCCGGCGGCGCGGGCCAGTTCCTCCTTGGCCGGGGAGACGTCGACGGCCACGATCGCCCCGGCGCCGGCGATCCGCGCCGCCTGGAGGGCGGCGAGACCGACGCCGCCGACGCCGAACACCGCCACCGACTCGCCCGCCCGCACCCGGGCGCTGTGGTGCACGGCGCCGTAGCCGGTCAGGACGGCGCAGCCGAGCAGCGCGGCCTCCGGGAGCGGGATCCCGGCGGGCGCGGGCAGCACGCAGTTCGCCGCGACGACGGTCTCCTCGGCGAACGCGGCGACGTTGAGTCCGGGGTGCAGCTCGGTGCCCTCGGCGTCGTGGGCGTAGACCGCGCCGACCCCGGCCAGCGCGTTGGCGCAGAGCCAGACCTCGCCGATCCGGCAGTGGTGACACTCCCCGCAGGACGGCGCCCAGTTGAGCACCACGCCGTCGCCCGGGGAGACGTGGGTGACGCCTTCGCCGACGGCGAGGACCGTCCCCGCGCCCTCGTGGCCGAGGACGGCGGGGACGGGCACCCGCATGGTGCCGTCGGTGAGGGACAGGTCGGAGTGGCAGACCCCGGCCGCGGCGAGCCGCACCCGGACCTGCCCGGGTCCGGGATCGGGCAGCACGATGTCCCGTATCTCCAGCGGGGCTCCGACGGCGGGCAGGATGGCGGCGCGGACCATGGTCGTCCTCTCCGTGTCTTGGGGACTGCGGGGCTCGGGGACTGCGGGGCTCAGGGACTGCGGGGACCGCGGGGACCGCGGGGCTTCGGGGACTGCCCGGGCGGGATCAGAACTGCAGGGACTTGGTCTGGAGGTACTCCCCCAGGCCGTGCGCGCCCAGCTCACGGCCCACGCCCGACTGCTTGTAGCCGCCGAAGGGCGCGAGCACGTTGAAGCGGCCGCCGTTGATGTCCACCTGGCCGGTGTCCATCCGGCGGGCGAACGCCACCGCGGTCTCCTCGTCCGCCGCCCACACCGCGCCGCCGAGGCCGTAGACGGTGCCGTTGGCGATGCGCAGCGCGTCGTCGTGGTCCTCGTAGGGGAGGATCGCCAGCACCGGGCCGAAGATCTCCTCCTGAGCGATGGTCATGTCGGGGGTGACGTCCGCGAAGACGGTCGGCGCGATGAAGTACCCGCGCTCGTGCGGCGCGTCGAGCCCGCCCGCGACCAGGCGGGCGCCTTCCGCGACGCCCTTGTGGATGTACGTGCGCACGCGGTCGCGCTGGGCGGCGTTGACGACGGGGCCGAGGCGGGTGCTCCGGTCCCGGGGGTCGCCCGAGGGGTACGCGGCGACGGCGGCGGCCGCGAGGGCGACGGCCTCCTCGTGCTGGTCCCGGTGGACGAGCATGCGGGTGAGCGCGTTGCAGCTCTGGCCGGTGTTGTTCATGACGTGTCCGACGCCCACCGCGACGGCCTTGGCCAGGTCGGCCCCGGGCAGGATGACGTTCGCCGACTTGCCGCCCAGCTCGAGGGCGACGCGCTTGACGGCGGCGCCGGCGATGGCGCCGATCTTCTTGCCGACGGCGGTCGAGCCGGTGAAGGAGACGAGGTCGACTCCCTCGTGCTCGGCCAGCGCCTGGCCCGCGACCGGGCCGGTCCCGGTCACCAGGTTGAAGACTCCGGCCGGGACTCCCGCCTCGTGCACGGCTTCGGCGAAGAGCTGTGCGGTCAGCGGGGTGTCCTCGGCCGGCTTGAGGACGACGGTGCAGCCGGCGGCGAGAGCGGGTGCCACCTTTGCAACGACCTGGTGCAGGGGATAGTTCCAGGGCGTGATCGCCCCGACGACGCCGACCGGCTCCAAGAAGACGGTGGAGTTCCCGACGCGCTCCTCGAAGGCGTGCGAGGCCGCGAGTTCCGCGTACGAGGAGGCCACCGCGATCGGCGCGCCGACGTGCACCGCCTCCGCGAAGCCGACCGGGGAGCCCAGCTCGGCGGTGATGGTCGCGGTGAACTCGGCCTTGCGTGCGACGAGCACGTCGCGCAGGGCGCCGATCACGGCGGCCCGCTCGGCCGGGGCCGTGGCGGACCAGCCGGGGAAGGCCGCACGGGCCGCGCGTACGGCGGCGTCCACGTCCTCGGCCGTGCCGGCCGGGACGGAGCCGATGACCTGCTCGTCGGCCGGGTTGACCACCTCGATCAGGCCGGTTCCGGCGGCGGGCCGCCATTCCCCGCCGATGTACATCCCGTCGTGGGCCTTCATGGCATTCCTCCCGAGCACCTACGAGCGCGTGGACCTGACCTCGTCCCCACACCCTACAAACTAGCGCCGGTAGTTTTCGGTCGGCCAGGGGCCCGACCGTCAGATGATGCCGAAAACCATCCCTGCCGCCAGGACCACGAGCGAGGTCAGGGCCGCCCATTTCACGGTGAACCGGGTGTGGTCGCCGAACTCGACCCTGGCCATGCCGACGAGGACGTAGACGGCCGGAACCAGCGGGCTGGACATGTGCAGGGCCTGTCCAACCAACGAGGCGCGGGCGATCTCCAGCGGGGACACCCCGTGGGCGGCGCCCGCCTCGGCGAGCACCGGCAGGACGCCGAAGTAGAAGCCGTCGTTCGACATGAAGTAGGTGAGGGGCAGGCTCAGCAGGCCGGTGACCAGGGCCATGTGCGGGCCCATGCCCTCGGGGATGGCTCCGACGAGCCAGTCGGCCATGTGCTTGACCATGCCGGTGCCGGTGAGGACGCCGGTGAAGACGGCGGCGGCGAAGACCATGCCGGCGACGTTGAGGACGTTGTCCGCGTGGGCGGCGATCCGGGCCTTCTGGTCGGGCATGTGGGGGAAGTTCACGGTGAGGGCGAGGGCCGCGCCGAGCAGGAAGAGCACCGGGATGGGGAGCAGTTCCATGATCATGGCGGTGAGCAGGGCGATGGTGAGGCCCGCGTTGAACCAGTAGAGGCGGGGGCGCAGGGTCGGACGGTCGGGGTCCAGCCCCTGGAAGCCGTCCCCGTGGCCGCCGTCACCGGCCCCGTCGCCGCCTGCGGGCAGCGCGGCGGCGGCCCCGGAGCCGCCGCCGGACGGCGCGGGCCCGGCCTCCGGGCCACCCTCCGAGCCCGAGCCCGAGCCCGAGGCGGATCCGGAGCCGGAGCCGCGGGTGGCGGCAGCGTCGCCCTTCGCCCCTGCACCGGCGGCCACCAGGGACCCCTCCTCCTCGGTCTCCGCGCCCGGCATCGCCAGGGAGCCGACCCGGCGGCGCTCCCTGATGCCGAGGACGTAGGCGAGGACGAAGACGAAGAGCAGGCCGACGGCGAGGGCCGGGATCATCGGGACGAAGATGTCCGCCGCGTCGAGCTTCAGCGCGGTGGCCGCGCGGGCGGTGGGGCCGCCCCAGGGCAGGGTGTTCATCACGCCGTTGGCGGTCGCGGCGACGCCGGTCATGACCACCAGGCTCAGGCCGAGCCGCTTGTACAGCGGGTACATGGCCGAGACGGTGATCATGAAGGTGGTCGACCCGTCGCCGTCGAGCGAGACGATCGCGGCGAGGACGGCCGTGCCGACCACCACGCGCATGGGGTCCGCCTTGCAGAAGCGCAGGATCCCCCGGACGATCGGGTCGAAGAGGCCGACGTCGATCATCACGCCGAAGTAGACGATGGCAAACATCAGCATGGCGGCGGTCGGGGCGAGCTTGCCGACGCCGTCGATGACGTAGTCCCCCAGGTGCGCGCCCTTTCCGGCGAACACGCAGAAGAGCGCGGGGATGAGGACGAGCGCCGCGATGGGCGACATTTTCTTCAGCATGATCAGGACCAGGAAGGTCGCGATCATGGCGAAGCCGAGGAAGGTCAGCATGCAGGGAAGGTAGGTGCCGCCTCCTTACGCCAACAAGACGTCCACGCGTGAGCAATACGAGCAAAACCCCAGCTCAGGGCAGGGGCGTGAGGGTGACGGGGAAGCCGTTGAGCACCGCGGTGCCCGACAGCGGGTCGAGGCGGGTGCCGTCGAGCAGCTGGTTCACGTTGACCCCCGGTTCGGCGCCGGCGACCGCGAGCCGGGTGCCGGCCCGGTCGTGTCCCCAGCCGTGCGGGAGGCTGACCACGCCCGTGCGGACGGTGTCGGTGACCTCCACCGGCGCATCCAGGCTGCCGCCGTCGGCGGTGATCCGGGCCCGGCCCCCGTCCGCGAGCCCGAGCCGGTCCGCGTCCAGCGGATGGACCTGGAGCGTGCAGCGGTTGGAACCTCCGACGAGGGCCGGGACGTTGTGCAACCAGCTGTTGTTGGAACGCAGATGGCGGCGGCCCACGAGCACCAGGGCGGCGGGGCGGGCGGCGAGCGCCGCGCGCAGCCTGGGGAGCTCGGCCGCGATCGGCTCCGGGAGCAGTTCGATCCTGCCGCTGCGGGTCCTGAGCACGCCCGGGAGCCGGGGCCGCAGCGGGCCCAGGTCGATGCCGTGCGGGTGGGCGAGGAGCCGCTCCAGGCTGAGCCCCGCCGTCCGCTCGGGCGCGCCCGCGCTGGCCCGCGTACCGTCGTCGGATCCGGCGGCGGCGTCGTCGGCTCCTGCGGCGGTGGCGCCGGGCGGGGCGGCGTGGCCGAACAGGTCCCCGTACGGGCCCAGTCGGAGCATCAGGTCGAGTCTGCGCTCCGGTCCGCTCTCGCCGGTGAGGAGCCCGGCCAGGTGGGCGGGGTCCGCTCCGTGGAGGGGGGAGCGGCGGTCGGCGGTCTCTTTGGCGAGGGCTGCCTGGATCGCCATGTCGTCGATGGCGGAAGGCAGGGCGGAGCCGTGCATGCCGGAGACGGCAAGGACGAGGCGGGCATGGATCTCGCACTCGTCGAGCCGGTCCGCTTCGAGGGGGACAGCGGGCCGGGTGTAGCGGACCTGGTTGCGGATGGCGAAGCCGTTGAACGCGAAGTCGTGGTGCGCGCTCTGCGAGGGAGGGGGCGGGGGCAGGACGACGTGGGCGTGGCGCGAGGTCTCGTTCAGGTAGGGGTCGACGCTCACCATGAAGTCGAGTCCGGCGAGGGCCGTGTCGAGCCGCCGGCCGTCGGGGGCGGACAGCACCGGGTTGGCCGCGATGGCGATCAGGGCACGGATGCGCCCCTCCCCCGGGGTCTCGATCTCCTCCGCCAGGGCCGCGGTGGGCAGTTCGCTCTTGACCTCGGGGTGGCCGCTGACCCGGCTGCGCCAGCGGCCGAGGGCGAACCCCCTGCCGGTCCCGGCGGGGCGGGGCCGCGGGCCGGCCGCCGGGAGCGGGAAGAGGGCTCCGCCCGGTCGGTCGAGGTTGCCGGTGAGGATGTTCAGTACGTCCACCAGCCAGCTGGCGAGCGTCCCATACTCGACGGTGCAGCTGCCGATCCGCCCGTAGACGGCGGCGGACGGCGCGGCCGCCAGCTCCCGGGCGAGGGCGCGGATCCGGTCGGCCGGCAGGTCGCAGGCGGGGGCGACCGCCTCAGGAGTGAAACTCCCGAGGGCGTCGGCGAGTTCCCGGAGGCCTTCGGTGTGTTCCGCCAGGTGTCCGGGGTCGGCGAGCTTCTCGGCGAGCAGGGTGTGGGCGAGGGCGGCCAGCAGCAGGGCGTCGCTGCCGGGACGCGGTGCGAGGTGCAGGTCGGCGAGCCGGGCGGTGCGCGTGCGGCGCGGGTCGACGACGACGAGGGTGCCGCCGCGGGCCCGCAGGGCCTTGAGCCGGCCGGGGAAGTCGGGGGCGGTGCACAGGGAGCCGTTGGATTCGACCGGGTTGGCTCCGATGAGCAGGAGGAAGTCCGTGCGGTCGAGGTCGGGGACGGGGATAGCGAAGGGGTCGCCGAACAGGAGCCCGCTGGAGACGTGTTTGGGCATCTGGTCGAGGGTGCTCGCGGTGAAGAGGTTGCGGGTGCCCAGGGTGTTGACCAGCAGCGGCGGGTACAGGGCGCCCGCCATGGTGTGGACGTTGGGGTTGCCGAGGACGATGCCGACGGACTGGGCTCCGTGTTCCCCGACCAGGGCGGGGACGGCTGCGGCGATGGCGTCGTAGGCCTCTTCCCAGGTGGCCTCGCGCAGTTGCCCCTCGCGGCGGACGAGCGGGGTGCGCAGCCGGTCGGGGTCGGCGTCGAGGGCGCCGAAGGCGGCGCCTTTGGGGCAGACGAAGCCGCGGCTGAAGACGTCGTCGCGGTCGCCCCGCGCGCCGGTGACGGTGGTGCCCTCGATGGTGAGGGTGAGGCCGCAGGTGGCTTCGCAGAGGGGGCAGATTCGCGGGGCGGTGCGGGGCATGGGCCCTCCTGGGGGCGGCAGGCTGCGGCGCGGACCGCTGACCGGGGACCGGCGCCGTTCCGGCGCGGGGGCGCGGTGCGGGCGGGGCCGCGGCCGTCGCGGGCGCCCCGAGCATACCGACCGGTAGGCACGGTGGGGAGGGGGCAGAGGCGGCCCGTTCGCCCCGCCGGGGCGGGGGTGGCCCGGTCACCAGGCCGCGGGCCGCCGGGCCGTGCGGGGGGTCAGTCCAGGGCCCGGGCCAGGTAGGCGTGCATCATGGCGCGCGTCTCGGCCACGATGCCGGGGTCGCCGGCCGGGTCGGACCGGAAGGCGAGCTGGACCAGCGCGTCGGTCGCCTCGACGGCCACCAGCACCGCCCGGGACAGTTCCGGGCCCGGGGCGAGCCCGAGGTGCGCGCACAGGAGCCCGGTCAGCCGGGCGGCGACCTGGTGGTTCGGGTCGGAGGCGGGCCCTTCGGGCGGCGGGGCGGGAACTCCGAAGTCGACGAGGGCGAAGCCGGGGACGCTGCGCTTCATCGCGAGGTACTCGTCCAGCACGGCGTCCACGACGGGCCGCCAGTGCGCGGCCGGCAGCAGGGCGAGCCGCCGCTCGATGCCCTCGGCGTACTGCTCCAGGTTGCGCTGGGCGAGGGCGACGGCCATGGCCCGCTTGTTCCCGAAGAAGCGGTAGACCGAGCCGATGGGCACACCGGCGCGCACGGCGACGGCACGGGTGCTGAGGTTCTCGTAGCCGGTCTCGTCGAGCAGTTCGGCGCAGGCGTCGAGGATCCGGGCGAGGCGGTCGGCGCTGCGCTGCTGGACGGGGGTCCTGCGCAGGGGGTGGGCGGGAGGCACGGGGTCCATCATGCCGCTCCTGGCTCGTGGGTCCAGCGGTGCCGGGGCTCGGTCCTCAGTTCAGGAGGAGGGTGAGACCGCCGATGGTGTAGGTGATCATCAGCGCGAGCAGCGGCAGTTGTCCGGCCACCGCCTTCGCCGGGGGGAAGAGGCGTACGGAACGGTCGTGGGCGGCGATCACACCGAGTACGTGACCGGTGACGACGGCGATCACCTGGAGGGCCGCGAGACCGCCGGGACCCAAGGGGGGACTGGGATCGGGGGCATTGTCAGTGCCGAATGCCATGCTTACCGTGCGTGGTCCTTCGGTGACGAGGAGGGAGAAGTAATGGGCGGTGAGATAGCCGAGGGCGATCGGCACGAGTGAGTGCGCGAAGGCGGTCAGCGGTCGGGGGTGCGGGCCGCTGACGAGGCGGGTGGCCGCCGCGCACAGGCAGTACAGGGTGGCGACGAGGGCGACGGAAGCGAGCAGTCCGAGCGTGGCCGTGGGGGTGCGGCCGAGGGGGGAGGTCTGAAGGGTGTTGATCCAGGCGGTGCTGTCGGAGTAGCCGTCGTAGGCGGTGGAGCCGAGCAGGACGCAGACGGTGGCGACGAGTCCGGGCCGCTCGGGCGTCGCGTCGAGTCCGTGGAAGGGGTTACGCAGGACCAGGCGGCCGTCGCTGCGGCGGCCGAGGGGGGAGAGCCGGGCCAGGAGGCCGGAGTAGACCTCGAAGGCGTCGGCCTCCGCGAACCAGCTCTCGCCGAAGCGGGCGGCGAGCAGCAGGTGGGCGGCGGAGTAGGCGGTGAGGGCACACAGGAGGGTGGTGGTGGAAGCGGGATCGGGAGCGACGAGTTCGAGCCAGGTGAAGCCGAACAGTCCGGCGGCGGCCGGCCACTGCCCGACCCGGGGCGGCAGGCGGCTGCCGGCCCCGGGCGGGCGGCGCCGGGCCCGGGAGAGCAGGCGGTGCAGGGTGCGCAGCGGGTTGAGGAGGCGCCAGACGGGGCCGAGGAGAAGGGAGGCGGGCACGATCCCGACCCACAGCAGGACGTAGACGGCACCGGGCGCGGGGTTGCGCTCGGGGTCGTCGGGACCGAGGAGGAGGTGGAGGAGCACGGCGAGGGCTGCGGCGAGTCCGAGTCCGCGCAGGGCGGTGCGGGTGGCCGGCGCGTCGGCCACCCGCTGGAGCCCGGCGGGCAGCGCGAGGCCGGAGCGGTCGCCGCGGAAGCGGGAGGCGGACCACAGGAGGCCGAGTGCCAGGAAGGAGACGAACAGCGCCGCGAAGGCTCCGGCGAAGGCGTAGAAGGGGGAGATCGGCAGATCGTGCTGGGAGCCGATCCCGTGCGCGAGCAGGGTCGACGGGTCGGCCGGGTGGAGGACCACGCCCTGGCCCGGCCCGGGGCCCGGCTGTGCGGCGGGCCATCCCGGGGGTATCGCGGTCCACTCCGTGGGGGCCGTCCCCGTCCCGGCGAGCGGCGGGGCCGGTGCCGTCGTCGGGCTCATCGGACGAGGAGCTGGGTCAGGACGAGGCGGGACCCGTGGGTCTCCACCTCGAAGAGGCCCGTCCGGTCGGCCGTCAGGACCAGGGTGGCCTCCTGGCCTGCGGGCAGGGCGAGTTCCTCGTCGTAGCCGTGGACGTGGAGGGTGTCGGCGCGGTCGCTGGTGACGCGCAGGGCGAGGCGCTCGCCGCGCTTCAGCTCGGTGCGGCCGGTGGCGGGTACGACCTTCCCGTCGCGGACGGCGAGGGTGACGGTCCGGTCCGCCCGGGGGGCCGGCTGGGGCGCCGGCGAGCCGGTCGGGGCCGGAGCGGGATGGCTGTGGGTGCCCTGGCCCGGGGGTCCCGCGGTCAGGGCGACCGTTGCCTCGACCGGCTTGCCGGCGACGGCCCAGGCGGTGTGGTCGTCGGCGTAGAGGCGGACGGTCAGGGTGTGCGCGCCCTCGGGCACCTGCGCCGAGGGCAGGTGGAACCAGGGGCCGTACAGCCGGGCCAGCTTGCGGCCGTCGAGTTCCAGGTGGGCGTGGCCGGCGCCCGTCAGCGCGGCGCCTCCGACGCTGTCGGGGGTGAAGCGGAAGCCGGTGGCGGCCAGCTGGATGTTCCAGCCGTCCTCGGAGTCCGGTCGGACGGTGACGCTCACCCCGGGCGCGCCTTCGGCGGGGACCTCCCGCAGCCGGTGGCCGCCGCCGTCCTGGGTCTCCAGGAGGGTGCCGGCGTTGCCTGAGGCCTGTTCGTGGGTGGTGCCGGGCTTGTGGTGGGTGGTGGCCCGGCCTCCGCAGCCCGTCGCCGCACCGCCCGTGAGCAGGAGCAGGAGGGCGACCAGCGCCGCCGTGCGGGCGGAGCGGCGGGACGGTCGGGTCCGGGGGTCGGGTGTCCGGCACACGTCGCACCGGATGCGGGTCTCTGCGGGCACGGTCACTACGGGCCTCCGGTCGTGGAGCGGTACGGAGCCGGCCCCCGCTCCCACCCGGCTCCCCGCCGGACCGCCGCCCGGGGGGGGCGGTCCGCCGCCGGGAGGTCCGGTGGCCGGGCGGGTGCGGGGGCCGGCGGGTTCGGGGGCCGGCGGGTGCAGGGGCCGGGCGGGTTCGGGGCTGCGGCGGGTCGGCGGCTACCGATGGCGGCGGCGGCCAGCCCGGCGCGGGCAGGGGGATGGGGGCTCGGCGCGGGCAAGGGGCGCGGGGCGGGGTCAGGGCGCGGGCGGGGGGCGGGGTGTGGGCAGGGGGCGCGGGTGCGGGCGGGGGGGGCGGGTGTGGGCAGGGGGCGGGGTCAGGGGGCGCGGGTGCGGGGCGGCGCCGGGGTCAGGGGGTGGGGGCGGCTGGGGTGGGGTCGGCGGCCGGGGTGTCGCTCCGGGCGGGGGGTGGGGTCGGGCGGGCCGAGGCGACGACCGCCCACAGCACCCACACCACCGCGACCAGGCCCCGTACCCAGGCGGGGCTCAGCGGGATCCACGGGATCATCAGGACGGCCTTGTCGAAGGCGTCCAGCAGCGTCAGGGCGCCGAGGAGGAGGGTGAGGCGGGCCAGCCAGGGGCGGCCGGGGCGCAGCGCCAAGCCGGCGCCCGTCCACCAGAGGCCGAGGAGGAGCAGGGCCAGTGCCGGGACCGGGGTGTCCACGAGCGGCATCGTGGAGCCGGCCACGTCCAGGGCCAGACCGGCCAGCCCCAGCAGCGAGGCCGCGGTGCCCCACCGGGAGCCGCGCAGACGCCGCCACCACAGCGTGCCGCCGACCAGCAGCAGGACCGCCGCCACCGCCAGCGCGATCTGGGTCTCGACCCGCTCCAGGCCCCGGGCGCCGTACCAGTCACAGCCGGCGGGGAGCTTGCGGGCCTGGACGTTGTAGTCGGCGCAGACCATCAGCTGCGTGAGTTTGACCGGTTCGCCCACGAGCCGGGCCGAGGCGCCGCTGACCTGTCCGCGTTCCTTCCCGCATTGCGGCAGGGTGCCCGGGGTGGAGCCGTCGGGGCCGTCCTGCCAGCAGTTGCCCCGGCCCTGGCCGTCCCACCACACGTCGGTGCCGTTGGGCCGGGAGGCTCCGGACTTGTCCTTGCCGAGGACGTTGCCCGCGTACCGGTTGTGGTGGGAGGTGTCGGTCTGCTTGGCCCACTCCTCCTCGCCCCGGATGAAGGCCGGGACGGCGCTGAGGAAGAAGCCCGCGCGCCGGTGTCCGTAGACCCAGTTGTCCTCGTAGAGGTTCCAGTTGCCTCCGGCGGTGATGATGCCGGTGCCGGGCGGCATGGAGATCTGCGGGCAGACGACGCCCTGCTCGTAGCCGCGTTCGACGGGGGGCTTGGCGCAGGTGCCGTCGGCGACGTGGTGGTAGTAGTCGGCGTTGTTGTCGTGGATCAGGTTGCGTTCGAAGCGGGCGTGGTTCTGCGGTAGTCCGGGGTGTCCGGGGAAGGCGCTGTCCATCGAGGCGCCGCCCATGTTCTGGTCGAACTCGTTGTCGTGGACCCACACCGAGTCCCCTGCGGTGCCGGAGTAGCCGACCATGTTGTGGTGGCTGCGGCAGCCGGTGATCTCGATGGAGTAGCGGGGCACGTCGTAGCCGCGCCCGTCGTTGATGTCGGAGGCGCTGCCGGGGTAGATCCCGGAGTCCCCGTTGCCGTAGGACTCGCAGTTCTTGTAGAGCCCGTGGTCGCTGGCGAAGGTCAGGAAGCCGTACTCGTCGTTCCAGCGGGTGAGGACGTCGTCGATGACGAAGCCGTCGACGGCGAGGACGTACAGGGAGTTGAAGGTGGTGCGCTGCGCGGTGAAGTTGCGGAAGTAGATGCCGTCGGACCGGTCGGCGCGGATGGCGTTCAGCTTCTGGTACTTGGCGTCGACGACGACGTCCGTGCGGGCGGCGCCGGTGCCCTCGATCTGCAGGTTCTTCTTGCCGAGGACAGCGACGAGGTTCTGGTTGTGGCGGCACTTCTCCTGCTGCTCGTACGACAGGATCTGATAGCCGAGCGAGGAGTCGGGGGCCTTGAGGTTCGCGCACTCCCCCGTGGGCTTCGGGAGGGAGGGCTCCTCCTCGTAGAGGCCGGGCAGGATCGCGATGTTCATCCCGGGCCGGTCCACGGCGTCCACGGCTTCCTGGAGGTGGCGGTAGCCGTTCTTCTCGCAGCGTTCGTAGAGGTCGAGGTTGCGCCGGTGCAGCTCCGGCGGGAAGGCGGCGATCCGGCGTTCGAAGGCGGGCCGGTCGGTCTTGCAGACGAGCAGGTCGGGCTCGGCCGCGCGGTACTGGGGGACGGAGCCGGTGCCGTCGGGGAAGGTGACGGGGCGCTCCTCGTGCGCGTGGGCGGCGGGCGCGGTGGCGAGGAGGGACAGGAGGGCGAGGAGGGCGGCGAGGAGCGCCGCCGGCACGGCAGGGAACCTGCGGGTCCACGACATGCGCGAGAGAGTAGAGCAATGTTCATCTTTTGGGAGCCCCTCGCGCGCGATCCCGTGGGAGGGCCTCACACCGCCCCGACGGCGCGTTGGCCGCAAGACGCCGTTGACGTGGGCGGCCCGGAATCCTACTGTCGACCATAGGATTCCTTCGACGGAGCGGGAGCAAGCCCATGAGTGAGCAGGCCAGGAAGACGGCGGAGGCGCTGGAGTACCTCACCGGCTTCGGGAACGAGCACAGCTCGGAGGCCGTCCCCGGCGCGCTCCCGCTCGGCCGGAACTCCCCCCAGCGTGCCGCCCTCGGCCTCTACGCCGAGCAGCTGAGCGGCAGCGCCTTCACCGAGCCGCGCCGCCACAACCGCCGCTCGTGGCTCTACCGGATCCGCCCCTCCGCCGCGCACCCGGCCTTCACCCGCGTGGACAACGGCGCCCTGCGCACCGCGCCCTTCACCGAGTCCGTCCCGGACCCCAACCGGCTGCGCTGGAACCCGCTGCCCGACCCGGCCCCCGGCACCGACTTCCTGGACGGCCTGTGGACCCTCGGCGGCAACGGCGACGCCACCCAGCGCACCGGCATGGCCGTCCACCTCTACTCCGCCAACGCCGACATGACCGACCGGGTCTTCAGCGACTCGGACGGCGAGCTGCTGATCGTCCCGGAGCGCGGCGGCCTGCTGCTGCGCACCGAGCTCGGCCTGCTGAGCGCCGGCCCCGGCGAGGTGGCGCTGATCCCGCGCGGCGTCCGTTTCCGCGTGGAGCTGCTCGACGGCGATGCGCGCGGCTACGTCTGCGAGAACTACGGCCAGCCCTTCGAGCTGCCGGACCTGGGCCCGATCGGCGCCAACGGCCTGGCCGCGGCGCGCGACTTCCGGGCGCCGGTGGCCGCGTACGAGGACGTGGAGCGCCCGACCGAGGTGGTCAACAAGTTCTGCGGCAACCTCTGGTCCGCGACCTACGGCCACTCCCCGCTCGACGTGGTGGCCTGGCACGGCACGCACGTCCCGTACGTCTACGACCTGCGCAGGTTCAACGTGATCGGGTCCATCAGCTACGACCACCCCGACCCGTCGATCTTCACCGTGCTGACCTCGCCCTCCGACACCGCGGGCCTGGCGGGCGTGGACTTCGTCGTCTTCGCCCCGCGCTGGCTGGTCGGCGAGGACACCTTCCGCCCGCCGTACTTCCACCGGAACGTGATGAGCGAGTACATGGGCCTGATCGAGGGCGCCTACGACGCCAAGGCCGAGGGGTTCGTGCCGGGCGGCGGCTCGCTGCACAACATGATGTCCGCGCACGGCCCGGACCGGGAGACCTTCGACAAGGCGAGCGCCGCCGAGCTGAAGCCGCAGAAGATCGACGACGGCCTGGCCTTCATGTTCGAGACCCGCTGGCCGATCACCGCCACCGCCCAGGCGGCCGGGGCGGAGCACCTCCAGCGCGGATACGACGACGTATGGGAGGGTCTCCAGCGCCACTTCCGTGCCTAACATGCCCTGCGTGCCCCCGCACGACCTCCGCTCCTTCCGCCCCGCCGCCTGACGGCGGGGACAGCCCGTACGGAGAACGACCCGTGACCGCCTTCGCCCCCGACTCCCTGGTGCTGAACCGGAAGCTGCCGCTCTGGTACCAGGTGTCCCAGTCCCTGCGCGCCTCGATACTGGGGCGCACTCCGGACGCCTCGCTGCGGCTGCCGACCGAGGAGCAGCTCGCCGAGCACTACGGGGTGAGCGTGCTGACGATGCGCCAGGCGCTCAAGGAGCTGGAGGGCGAGGGCCTGATCAGCCGGCACCGGCGGCGCGGGACGTTCATCGAGCCGGGCGCGATGCGCAGCGCCCCGGTGCGGCTGCTCGGCTCGGTGGACGCGATCGTCGCGCAGCAGTCGGGTGACCTGACGACGGTGCTCGGCCACGAGCGGACGCCCGTGTCCGGGGAGCTGCTGGAGCACTTTCCGGACACGGCGGAGGTGGTCACGTACCGCAGGCTCCGGCGCGACGGGGAGAGCGGGGAGCCCACGAACTGGGCGGAGAACGCGGTGCGGCCGGAGCTGGCGGGCGCGGTGGACGTGGCCGACCTGGAGCGCTGGCCGATGACGAAGGTGCTGCGCGACGTGGTCGGCGTACGGATCAGCCGGATCACGGACACCGTCGAGGCGCGGCTCGCCGACCCGGTCACCGCCGAACTGCTGGAGGTGCCGCTGCTGAGCCCGATCCTGCACTACACGGGCGTGACC
The DNA here is from genome assembly GCF_056435605.1 of Streptomyces sp. NPDC043896. Classification (NCBI taxonomy): domain Bacteria; kingdom Bacillati; phylum Actinomycetota; class Actinomycetes; order Kitasatosporales; family Streptomycetaceae; genus Streptomyces; species Streptomyces sp. NPDC043896. The sequence goes on along the minus strand of NZ_JBWKEE010000026.1, from coordinate 98,734 downwards.
TACGACGAGGACGGCCGGGTCGTGGACGTGGCGCGGATCCGGTACCGGGGCGACCGGTTCTCCTTCACCGTGACCGTCGAGGCCCCGTAGCCGCGGTCGCGGTCACCGGCGGGACCGGGATCGCCGTCGCGGTCGCGGTCGCGGTCGTGTTCACCGTCGGGGTCACCGGCGGGGTCAGGGGGCGGCGCGGACGGGCGGCGCCCTCACTTCTCGTCCTGCTCCTCCGCTCCGCGCTCGCCCTCGGCCTGTGAGGGGGTGGTGCGCGTCGTCTGCGGGTGGCGCTGCATCTTCTCCCGCTCGTCCATGTCCTCGTCGAGCCGCTCGCCCTCGGCCTGCGACGGTGTCGAGTACTCGTCGTACATGCTCATGGCCGGCTCCTCCGTGCCGCTGCGCGCGCACGGCCCGCGCATACCCGGGTCACGCGTCACGCGTCGCGCGTCACATCCGTAGCGGATGCGTACATAAGGAGCGTAACGCTTCGGCCCGGACAAGGCCCGGCCCCGGCGGCCCGTCGCTACCATCTGCCGGGTGAGCGCTGACGTACCGCTGCTGGACGATCTGATGCCCTGGGCCGTGGGCGGCCTGCGCCTGGGCCGGGACTGGGTGGCGGCGCCCGATCCCGCCACGCTGCGTGCCCGCTGGGCGGCCCTGACCGGCGCCGAAGGGGCGGAGCGGGAGCGGCTGTTCCGCCCGAGCCGCAGCCGTACGCCCTCCGCCGGGGCGGCTGCCCTGCCCGGCCAGCGCTCCGCCGCCACCGCCCGCTTCGCCGACGCGCCCGGCCCCTTCCCGGAGCCGGTACGGGTCCTCCGCGCGCCCTTCGACGAGCAGTGGCTGCTCCCCGACCAGCGGCTCATCGACTCCGCCCGCCCCGAGCTGTGGCGGGTCCGGGACGCGCAGCAGGTGTTCCTGCTGGAGGCGCCCGGCCTGCTGGCCACCGCCCACCTCCCGGCGGGCCGGCTCGGCCGGATCCGCCCGCTGCACCGGCGCCCGGGCGGGGCGGAGCCGAACCTCGCGCCGGGCCTGCTGTCCCTGCTGGGCGGGCGCCACGGCGGCTGGGTCACCCCGGAGGACGTGCTGTGCTGGATCCTGGCCGCGGGCCGGCCGGGGCCGCGGGGGTACGAGGTCCCGCTGGCGGCGGATCCGGAGCGCTGGCGGGCCGGGCTGGAGCTGGGCCACCGGCTGCTCACCGTCCAGCTGCGCGGGGCGCGCGGCGGGGAACCGCCCCGGCTGCCCGGCGGGCGGCGCCCGTACGTGCGGGCGGCGGTCACGGCCTGGCCGGAGGGGCTCGGCTACGACCCGGAGACGGAGACGCTGACGCTCGGGGACGGGGCCGTCTCCCCCGTCCCGGCGGGGGCGTGGGAGTACGAGGTCCAGGGCACCCGGGTGCTGGAGGCGTGGTTCGCCGCCCGGAGCGCGCACCGGGATCCGCAGGCGCGGGGCCTGGAGGGGCTGGGGCCGGCCGAGTGGCCCCAGGCCTGGACCTCGGAGCTGCTCGCCCTGGTGACGACGTTGGCGCTGCTGGCCGGTCTGGCCGCGGACCGGGCGGCGTTCACGCCCGGTCCGCTGCTGCCGGGCGCGGAGCTGGAGGCCGCCGGGGTGCTTCCGCCGCCGCGCTGGGCCCGGCGTCCGGCCTCGGTGCTGGACCATCAGGAGGAGGGCCCGGGCGGGCAGTTCGCGCTGCTCTAGCCGCCGCCCCCGGGCCACGCCGGCACACCCCTTCGTGCCGCCGGCCGCGCGCCGCTTCTCGCGCGGCCGCGGCCGGGCCGGCCGGGGCCGGGGCCGCCGCCCGGCGTCAGGGCACCGGCGTGACCGGCACCTGTACGGTCACCGGGACCGTCTCGGTGTGCAGGTTGCCGTCCAGGGCGTCCGTCAGGGACGTCTGGGTGTCGGCGGTGAAGCGGCAGCCGACGACGGCGAGTCCGCACACCCGGTAGCGGACGACCACCCGGGCGGTGGCGCCGGACCGGATCGCGCCCACCGTCTGCGGCACCGGGCCGAGCCGGGTGATCCCGGACGCCGTGGGCAGGGCGTCGAGCAGCGTGACGTTGAAGGCGTCGCCGGCGCCCGCGTTCCGGATCCGGTACTCGACGTTCAGCGTGCGGGTGAGGTAGGTGCCGATGCCGCCCCAGTAGGCGCGGTGGGTCACGGCGAGCTGCGGCTGGAGGAGGCTGACGTTGCCGTTGAGGCTCAGGTTCCAGGGCTTGCCGGTGCCCGGGGTGACGTCGGCGCCGATCGTGAAGGTTCCCGCACCGCCGGCGCCCCGGTAGGCGTTCGCCGGGGTGGCGTCCGGTACGACGGTCCAGGTGCCGCTCCCCGTCACCGTGGTCCCGTTGTACGTGAGGCCGGGCGAGGAGCAGTCCCCGGCGCTCAGCTCCAGGGTGAGGGTCCCGCGCGCGTTGGTCAGGGTCACCCGGGCGTCCGGCCCGAAGAGCGCGGCCTGGGTGCCGCCGACCCGGAAGGGCAGGCTGACGCCCAGCCGGCTGCCCAGCGAGGAGAAGGCGCCGGGGGCCAGGGTGGCGTTGCCGCCGAGCAGCCGGCCGTCGGTGAGGGGTCCCGCGGGGCACGCGGGGGCGCTCGTCACGACGCCGTTGGCGCTGCCCCCGCTCACGTTCAGCGGGTCCGGGACGCGGCCCGCCGCTCCGGCGGGTGCCACCATGAGGGCCAGGCCCGTGAGGAGGGCCATCAGGACGACCGCCGTGCGCCGGGCTGCGGAGCGGGCGAGCGGTGCGGCGGCGGTCGGGGCTCTCATGGGTGTCCCTTCGGTACGGCGCGACGGCGGACGCCCCGCACCTTACGCATACAATCCGGACATCCCGCCGGACTCGGGGTCCGGACACGGGTGACAGACCCCGCTTCCACCCGGTAGGCAGACCCCATGGCTACCGAACCCCTCCCCCTCGCCGGCCTCACCGTCGTCGCCGTCGAGCAGGCCGTCTCGGCCCCCTTCGCCACCCGTCAGCTCGCCGACCTCGGGGCCAGGGTGGTCAAGGTGGAGCGGCCCGACGGCGGCGACTTCGCCCGCGCCTACGACACCGCCGCCCGGGGGCTGGCCTCGCACTTCGTGTGGGCCAACCGGGGCAAGGAGTCGATCGCCCTCGACCTGAAGGACCCGCGCGGCCTGGAGGTGCTCCACGGCCTGCTCGAAGGCGCCGACGTCTTCGTGCAGAACCTCGCGCACGGGGCCGCGGCCCGGCTCGGCATCGACGCGGCGGCGCTGTGCGCCAGGTACCCGCGCCTGGTCGCCGTGGACATCTCCGGCTACGGCGCGGAGGGCCCGTACGCCCACAAGCGCGCCTACGACATGCTCGTGCAGTGCGAGGCCGGGCTGGTCTCGGTGACCGGCACTCCGGAGCGGCCGGTGAAGGCGGGTATCCCGGCGGCGGACATCGCGGCCGCCATGTACGCCTTCTCCGGGGTCCTGGCCGCCCTGCTGCGGCGCGGGGTGACCGGGCGCGGCGGGCCGGTGGAGGTGTCGATGCTGGACGCGCTCGCGGAGTGGATGGGGCATCCGCTGCACCACACGATGCACGGCGGGGAGCAGCCCGTACGGACGGGCCTGGCGCACGCGGTGATCGCGCCGTACGACGCCTACGCCACGGCCGACGGGGACCGCGTGCTGCTGTCGGTGCAGAACGACCGGGAGTGGCGGCGCCTCGCGGCCGGGGTGCTGGACCGGCCGGAGCTGGCGGAGGATCCGGCGTACGCGACGAACGCCGCCCGTACGCGGGGCCGGGAGAAGACCGACGCGGTGGTGGCGGAGGCCCTGGGCCGGCTCGGGGCGGCCGAGGCCGTGGCACGGCTGGAGGCGGCCGGGATCGCCTGTGCGCGGCTCAACTCGGTGGCGCGGCTGGCGGAGCACCCGCAGTTGGCGGCACGTGACCGCTGGCGGGAGGTGGATTCGCCGGCGGGCCCGCTGCGGGCGCTGCTGCCGCCGATCGTGCTGCCGGGCGGGGCGGAGGCGCGGATGGGGGCGGTACCCGCGCTCGGCGAGCACACCGACGCCTTGCTGCGCGCCCTGGGGATGACGGACGCGCAGGTCACGGCATTGCGCCGGGACGGTGTGATCGCCTGAGGCCGGGGGCGCCGGGGCCCGGAGGGGGCACCGGACGTGGGGACGGGGGCCGGAGTGCAGCCGGACGGGGGACCGGCTGCGCGGACGGTCAGGTGCGGCGGCTGCCGAAGAGCGTGCGCCGCAGCCTGCGCAGCGGTGCGAAGAGCGCGACGCGCGCGCTCCGGCTCCGCTGGACGTGGGTGTGGTCGCGCGAGGTGAGCTCGCGCATCAGCAGGGTCGCCTCGGCCACCTCGTGGCGCGGGGCGGCGGGTCCGCCCAGCACGGCGAGATGGCGGTCGAGGCGCGAGCTGACCGCACTGCTGCCGCAGGTGATGGCAGGCACGCGGGGCGGCCTGCTGCGCATTGCTATCTGTTCCATGTCTCTCCCCACCCGTACGAGGGCACCCGGCCCGGGCAGGGTAACCCTATCGCCCCCGCAACGCCCGCGGGTATCCCGGTGGTGTGAATTACCCCTGTAATTACGGGTAGTTGACGATTACTCAGCGGAGTCGACCGTCACTCTCCGTACCAATGGGGCGACTTGGGGCGCCCTGTTCAGCAGTCGGTGACAGTGTCGTCACGACGGGGACCACCCGACGGGTCCTGCGCTAACTTGGAGTGATCACCCGGTGACGCAGGGGGGTTCGCGTGAGTGGGAACGGGAGCGGGGACACCGGGCGTGTCGTCGCCGGCCGGTACCGGCTGCTCGGTGAGCTGGGGCGCGGCGGCATGGGCGTGGTGTGGCGGGCCCGCGACGAGGTGCTGGGCCGCGAGGTCGCGGTCAAGGAGGTGCGCGCCCCCGCCGGGCTGGACGAGGCCGAGGTCGGGCGCATGTACCGGCGACTGGAGCGGGAGGCCTGGGCCGCCGCCCGGATCGCGCACCGCGGGGTGGTCACGGTCTACGACGTCGTGAGCGAGGAGGGCCGCCCGTGGATCGTGATGGAGCTGGTGCGCGGGCTCTCCCTGGCGGAGGTGCTGGAGGGCGAGGGCCCGCTGACCCCGCAGCGCACCGCCCACCTCGGCGAGCAGGTGCTGGCCGCGCTGCGCTCCGCCCATGACGCGGGGGTGCTGCACCGGGACGTGAAGCCGGCCAACGTACTGGTCGCCAACGACGGGCGGGTCGTGCTGAGCGACTTCGGGATCGCCCGCCTGGAGGGCTCCGCCGCGATCACGATGACCGGCGAAGTGGTCGGCTCCCCCGAATTCCTGGCCCCGGAGCGGGCGTTGGGGGACGATCCGGGCCCGGAGTCGGACCTGTGGTCGCTCGGGGTGATGCTGTACGCGGCCGTGGAGGGGGTCTCGCCCTTCCGGAAGGACACCCCGCTGGCCACCCTCCAGGCCGTGGTGGACTCGGAGTTGCCCCCGCCGCGCCGGGCCGGCCCGCTGGAGCCGGTGCTGGAGGGGCTGCTGCGCAAGGACCCGGCCGTGCGGCTGTCCGCCGCGGAGGCCTCCCGGATGCTGCGGATCGTCGGCGCGGGAGGGACCGTACGGGACCCCGGCGGGCCGGTGTCGGGGGCGGACGCGCCGACGGCCGCGGCCGGGGCGGCGTACGGCGCGGGGTACGGGGCCGGGGCGGGGTCAGGGCGGACCCCGCCGATGCCGGTGCCGGAACCGGTGGCGCCGGCTCCGGGGCCGGGGCGCGGCCCCCGGGAGCCGGGGCAGGGGCGGGCCGGGGCGGTACTGACCTTCGGGATCGTGGTGCTGCTGCTCGCGGTGGGCCTGCTGGGCTGGCTCCTGCTGCGGAACACCGGTGAGGAGAAGGGGCCGGACGGCACCCCCTCGCCGACGGCGTCGCCCCCGGCCTCACCCCCGGCTTCCTCCTCCGCCTCCCCCTCGGCCTCCGGGACCGCGTCCGCGTCCGCCAGTGCCACCGCCGCGCAGGGCGTCACCCTGTACGCGCACGCCGTGCGCCCCGCGTACAGCGGGAGCTGCCCGCCGGCCGAGGGGGTCGCGCCCGCCTTCACGGGGACGATCGAGGTGGCCCGGACTCCGGCGTTGGTGGAGTACCGCTGGGTGCGCCGCGACGGGGGCGGGGCGTCCGCCGACGCGTGGCGGAGCATCGTGTACGAGGAGGGCGGGGCGCGGACCCGCCAGCTGAACCACGTCGAGCCGGGCGACCCGTCCGGCCCCGCGAGCGTCCGCGACGCGGTCCGGCTGGAGGTGCGGGCGCCGGCGCAGGCGGCCTCGGCGTGGCTGGAGTACTCCCTGACGTGCGAGCGGGAGACCCCGACGGGCGGGGCCTCCTCTCCCGGTTCTCCGGGGCCGTCCGCTTCGCCGCCCACGACGCCGGCGCCGACGCCCACGCCCACACCGAGCGGGGGCGCCGGCCCCTGAAGGCGGCTCGCGGATCAGGCCTTGCCGGAGAAGACGGGCAGGTAGCCGCCGGACTGTCCGGCGGCGGTCGGGTGGTAGGACTCGCCGATGTTGGCCCAGTTGACGCTGTGCAGCCAGGCGCTGCCGGAGCAGATCTCGTGGCCGGTGAAGGCGCCGACGACCGAGGCGAAGGTGTAGCCGTGGTCGGCGGCGCGCTTGGCGATCGCGGTGTTGAGGTGGTCGGCCGCGCCGTTGATGGCGGAGCGTTCGCCCTCGGTGAGGCCCGCGACGCAGGTGCCGTTCAGCTTGTAGAAGCGGGGATAGCCGAGGACGACGACCTTGGCGGCCGGGGCGCGGCCCCGGATGGCGTCGTAGACCTGGTCGAGCTGTCCGGGGAGGGTGGTGTCGACGTAGCGCTTGGCCTCGTTGACCCGGCTGACGCAGGTGGACTCGGACTGCAGGACGCAGGTCGTCATCACGTCGGAGAAGCCGGCGTCGTTGCCGCCGACGGTGATGCTGACCAGGTCGGTGCCGGAGTTGAGGGGGCCGAGCTGGCTGGCGAGGACGTCACCGGTACGGGCCCCCGAGCAGGCGGTGAAGGAGAAGGTCTGCGGGGAGTGGGCGGCGGCCCACAGGGCCGGGTAGGCGCGCGGGGTGCGCTTGCAGTTGCCGCTGGAGCTGTCGTAGTTGCCGGCGCCGAGGCCGGAGGAGTACGAGTCGCCGAGGGCCACGTAGCCGAAGTCGGCCTGTGCGGCGGCCGCCTGGCCGGCGCCGAACAGGGCGGCGCCCGCGGCGAGTAACAGGGAGGAGGTCAGGGCAGCGAAACGCGACATTCTCTTGCTCATGTGTGTGCGGCTCCTTGTGGGGGGTTACTCCTGAGTCCGTGGTACAAGCAGCCGGGGCTGTCTGGAAGTGTTCATGCCAAGAATGTTCGGGGCGGGAATGGGGTGCGGACCCTGCCGGAACCTTCACCTCGGAGGGGTTTGAAGGGGGAACCCGTCCACTCGATCCGGCGAAACACGGGTGCGTACGGGCAGTCCGTGCCGGATCATGGGCGCCATGCCAGCAGACCCGCATGACGCGCTGCCGATCCGGCTCAACGTCGACGACAGCGACTCACCGTCGGACGTCGTCGACGCGCTGTTCCTCGGCCGGTTCGCGACCGGCGAGCAGCCCTACGCGCAGAGCGTCACCATCGAGCGGGTGAAGGCGGAAGCCACCCTGCTGCCCCCGCGCGCCACCGTGCTCCGGGCGGCGCGCGACACCGACCGCAGCGCCACGCTCGCCGAGGGCGAGGGCTGGACGGTCCTGGTCTCCCGCTGGAGCCGGGGCGCGGACGTCACCGTGACGGCGGTGAGCGACGAGCTCGCGGAGAAGGTGCTCGGCGAGGCCACGGAGGGGGCGCGGGACGAGCCCGAACCCCAGCCGGAGAACGTCACGATGGGCTTCTGGTACGTCTCCCCGCGCCGCGGCCCGTACCGCACCACCCGGCAGATCTCCGCGGGCACCTGGGAGGAGGTGCGGCCGAACTACACCGCCCCGGTGGCCACGGCGATGGACCGGCTGATGAAGATCACCCCGGACGACATCGCGGGCCGGCTGCTCCTGCTGCACGGCCCGCCGGGCACGGGCAAGACCTCGGCGCTGCGGACGCTGGCGCGGTCGTGGCGGGACTGGTGCCAGGTGGACTGCGTCCTGGACCCGGAGCGGCTGTTCAACGACGTGGGCTACCTGATGGACATCGCCATCGGCGAGGACGAGGGCACCGCGAAGGGCCGGTGGCGGCTGCTGCTGCTGGAGGACTGCGACGAGCTGATCCGCGGCGAGGCCCGGCACACGGCGGGTCAGGCCCTCTCCCGGCTGCTGAACCTGACGGACGGTCTGCTGGGGCAGGGCCGCAACGTCCTGGTCGGCGTCACGACGAACGAGGACCTCGAACGCCTCCACCCGGCGGTGGTTCGCCCGGGGCGGTGCCTGGCCCGCATCGAGGTCGGCCGGCTGACCCACGGGGAGGCGGTGGACTGGCTCGGCACCGACGAGGGCGTGTCCCGCGAGGGCGCCACTCTGGCCGAGCTGTTCGCCCTCCGGCGCGGCACGGGACCGGCCGCCGTACTGCCGCCGCAGCCGCACTCCCCGGAGGCCGGGCTCTACCTCTAGGGCGCCGGCCCCTTCCCCCGGCCCCTTCCCCCGGCCCCTTCCCCCGGCCCGGGGCTCAGGCTCCGGCCGCGAGGGCGATTTCGGCGGCGGGGAACGGCGTCCGCTCGCTCCGGGAAACCAGCCGCCGGTGGAACCCGTCCAGCACGACGACGGCCCTGGCGTGCCGTTCGACGACCGTCGCGATCCCGTCCGGAACCCCGTCCGGAACCCCTTCCGGCCTGCGCCCCCGGTCCGGTCCCGCGGGAACGCGGCCGTGTCCGTACCGGCCCCGGCGCGTTCGGCGAGGAGGTGGTGGAGCAGCCGGCGCGCGACGGTGTGGCGGTCGTACGCGAGGCGGTCCGCGCGGAACCGCTCCTCGTCCGCCGAAAGTCCGGACCCCGAGCTCAGGGCCGGCCCGACGTGGCCGCGGAGTAGCGGGCGCGGAGGGCTTCCGTGGCGGCCGCCACGGCTTCCGCCTCCGTGAGGCCCAGGCGGTGGGCGCGCTCCGCGAAGGCCTGCGCCGCGGTGGCCGCCTCGCGGGAGGAGCCCTCCGCCGCCGCGACGAACGTCCCGTTGCGGCCCCGGGTCTCGATCACCCCGTCGGCCTCCAGGGCCCGGTACGCCTTCGCGACGGTGTTGGCGGCCAGCCCCAGCTCCTCCGCCAGCCCCCGCACCGTCGGCAGCTTGTAGCCCGCCGGCAGCTTCCCCGACCGGGCGCGGTCCGCGATCTGCGCGCGCAGCTGTTCGTAAGGGGCGGCCGAGCCGGCCGAGCCGTCGATCCTGATCTTGAGGTTGGTCGAGGTCACGCCGCCGATTGTCCCTCATCCGGCGCGTAATTCGCAGGCGCCGCAGGCGTCTTCGCCCGTAACGTCCGCCCCATGACCATCCACGTCCGCGACCTCCGCCCCGACGACCTGCGGGACGCCGAGGCCGTCGTGCGCGTCCGCCGCGCCGCGCTGCCGTTCATGATCGCCACCCCGGAAGGGGTGGCCCACGAACTGTCCTCCGCGCATCCCGACAAGCACTACCGCCTGCTCCTCGCCGAGACCGCGGACGGCACTCCCGTCGGCACGGCCCAGGCCGGCCTGGCCTACGACAGCCCGGTGCCCGGACAGTCCTTCGTGAACGCCTACGTGGACCCCGCCCACCGGGGCCTCGGCGCCGGGACGGCGCTGCTGCGCGCCGCCGAGGAGCACCTCGCGGCGCGGTGCGCGTCGGACGCGCACGCGTGGGTGCTGGACGAGCCCGTCCACCGGGCGTTCGCCGAGCGGCGTGGCTACCGGGCCGGCCGCACCGCGCACTTCCTGCGCCTGGACCTGGCCGCGGACACCCTTCCGCCGCTCCCCCGGGAGCTGCCCGCCGGGGTGGAGCTGCGTCCGGGGTCGGCCTTCGCCGCCGACCCGCGCCCGCTGTACGAGGCCGACGCCGAGGTGACGGCCGACGAGCCGGGGGACGTACCGGCGGAGCTGGACGACTACGAGGACTGGCTGGACTCGGTCTGGCGCGAGCCGACCCTCGACCACGGGCTGACGACGGTCGTCCTCGTCGACGGGGTGGTGGCCGCCTTCACCGCCGCCCGGACGGACGGGGCGACCCGCTACGCCACGGCGATGACCGGCACCCTGCGCGCCTTCCGCGGCCGCGGGCTGGCCAAGCTCGCCAAGACCGACTCGCTGCGCCGGGCCCGTGCGGCCGGGTACACCGAGGCCTTCACCGGCAACGACGCCGGCAACGCCCCGATGCTCGCGGTCAACGCGTGGTTCGGGTACGAGATCTGCGCGTCCGAGACGCGCCACGCGAAGAATCTGGGAGCAGCGCGATGAGCACGCCGTGGACCGTCACCCTCACGAAGGCCGGCCGCACCAAGATCAGCTATCCGGCGGCGCAGGTCTCCGACGACGGCGACCGGATCTCGGTGCGCGCCCCCTGGGCGGCCCCGGGGGTGAAGGACTTCGGTTTCGTGCGCTTCGAGCCGGGTGACGTGTTCGTGGAGCACTTCTGGCGGACCCGCTGGTACGCGGTCAAGGAGGTGTGGTCCGGGGAGGGCGTGCTCAAGGGCTGGTACTGCGACGTCACGCGTCCGGCCGTGGTCCGCGGCGGCGAGATCCTCGTCGAGGACCTGGACCTGGACCTGTGGGTGTCGGCGGACGGCGCGTCCGTGCTGCGGCTGGACGAGGACGAGTTCGAGGCGAGCGGGCTGGCGGAGAGCGACCCGGAGGCGGCGGCCCGGGCCGTACGGGCGCTGGACGCCCTGGACGGCCAGGCACGTACGGCGGACGGCCTGGCGGCGCTCCTGCGGTAGGGCGTTCCTGTGGGCCCGCTTAGGCCTTCCTTAACGGGATCCTAAGGATCCCCGCGCGGGGCCCCATCCGGGCCGAACGGGCCTGTCAGCGGGCTAGCTTGGCGGTGCCAGGGAGGGCCGGGAGCGGCGTCGGGACCCCGTCGGGGGCGGCGCCGCGCCGGCCGGTTCCGCTGGCGCTCCCCTGCCTTGCGCCCGAAGGAGATCCACCCATGCCCGCACGTCCCGCCCGTACCGCCGTCCGTGTCGCCGCCGCCGGTCTCGCCCCGCTCGCGGTGGCCGCGTACGCCGCCGTCCCGGCGGCGGCCCACGGTTCGATGACGGACCCGGTGAGCCGGGTGGCGGCCTGCTACGCGGAGGGTCCGGAGGCCCCGAGGTCGGCGGCGTGCAAGGCGGCCGTCGCGGCGGCGGGGCCGCAGGCGTTCTACGACTGGAACGGGGTGAACATCGCCAACGCGGCGGGGCAGAGCAAGTCGCTGATCCCGGACGGGCAGCTGTGCTCGGCGGGCAACGCCAAGTACAAGGGGCTGGACCTGGCCCGTGCCGACTGGCCGGCCACCCCGATGACGGCGGGGGCGCACACCTTCCGCTACAAGGGGACGGCTCCGCACAAGGGGTCCTTCGAGCTGTACGTGACGAAGGACGGCTACGACCCGTCGAAGCCGCTGAAGTGGTCCGACCTGGAGCCCGCGCCGTTCGCGAAGGCCACGGACCCGGGGATGCAGAACGGCGACTACGTCTTCGGCGGGACGGTCCCGAAGAAGTCCGGCCGCCACCTGATCTACAGCATCTGGCAGCGTTCGGACAGCCCGGAGGCCTTCTACACCTGCTCGGACGTGGTCTTCGGCAAGGACAGCGGTGGCAACAGCGGCGGCAGCGGCACGGGCACCGGCACCGGCACGGCCGGTACGGGGACCGCCCCGAGCGGCACGCCGAGCGCGCGGCCCGGCACGGGTACCGGCGGCTCCGGCTCCTCCGCCGGTACCCCGGCCAAGCCCGTGGAGGCACCGAAGGCGCCGACGGACCAGCAGATCTCCGACGGCGCGGGCAAGTCCACGATCGAGCACAACGGCCACGGCGACAACGACCCGAAGACGAACGGGCGGGCCGCCGCCTCCCCGGTCGCCGCCGCCCCGGCCGCGCCCTCGCCGGCCGGCGGCGAGGGCGGTGGTGGTGACCTGGCCGCGACCGGCGGCAGCTCCGCGACCCCGTTGATCGCGGTCGGCGGGGCCGGGGTGCTGGCCGCCGGCGCGGCCGTGCTGTTCGCTCTGGCCCGCCGCCGCGCGACGGCCGGCCGGCACGGCCGCTAGGGCCTGTCGTCAAACTTCCGTCTGCCCCGCGACGCCTGGCACGCGCTCTCGCCGCACCGGGCGGAAGCCCGAGTACGTCCAGTACGAGGGCTGCCGCCCGGCACGCCGAGAGCACGCACCAGACGCCGCGGGGCCGCCCTCCGGGCGACGACGGCAGTTTGACGACAGGCCCTAGTGGATCCGGGCGGACCGCCCGTGCCCGGTCTCAGCTGAAGACCGAGGCGCAGGTGGTCCGTTCGGCGTTCGCGGGGTCGAGGGCGTTGAGGGCCTCGTGCCAGGCGATCCGGTCGGTCAGGGCGATGGTCACGTGCTCCGAGAGGTCCAGCGGGCAGAGGTCCTGGAGCACGACGTTGCGTACGTCCGGCCCGTCGAGGAAGGCGCTCCGGTAGGGGGTGACGACCTGGTCGTACTTGGTGGCGATGACCGTGTACGTCACTCCGGGGACGGTGTCGCCGCCCTCGTTCAGCTTCTTCAGGAAGGCGGAGCCGGCGATCTGGTCGGCGAGCCCCGGTGTCGCGGTGCTGATCAGGTCCTGCGCTCCGGGGAAGTACGGGAGCAGCTGGGTGAGTCCGGACAGGGTGGTGCCGTGGTTGTCGGGGGCGATGCCGACGAGGGCGTTGACCTTGGCGGCGCCGCCGAGGAACTTGAGGTAGTAGCGCGGCATCATGCCGCCCTGGGAGTGGCCGACGAGGTCGGCCTCGGCGGCGCCGGTGGAGGCGAGGACCTTGTCGACGAAGGCGTCGAGCTGTCCGGCGGACTTGTCGATGGGCCCGAGCCCGTGGAAGAAGGGCACGCCGGGCAGCTGTCCGTAGTCGAGGGAGTAGACGCAGTACCCGCGGTGGACCAGGTACGGGGCGAATCCGAGCCAGTTGTCGACGGAGTTGCCGAGGGTTCCGTGGACCAGGACGACGGGGCGGGGATGGGCGGCGGACGGCTTGCAGGACCAGTTGTTCCAGCCGCTGCTGGGGGCGGACGCGGCCTGGGCGGCGCCGGTGGGGGCGACGAGGGCGGCTGCGGTCAGGGCGAGGACGGCCAGCGGGCGGAGCAGGCGTCTCCAGGGCAGCATCGTGTGATCTCCATGGGGGGTACCGCCCAGCGGTGGCTGGGGGGAGGGTCAGGGGGAATGCGTGGGGGTTCGTCCCGTGATCCGGATCACAAGGGGAGCTGCTGTGGCCAAATTACGGTCCAGTAGCAAGAGTTGGAAGTTACGCGTCGGTAAAAACTGGTGTGTCGACCGTTCTTCCAGCGCCGCTCAGGAACAATGGGCGCCCCTGACCACGGACTTGCCCCTCGCCGACCGACTGAGGTGAATCGCGGCCATGCACGACGCCCCCGGATCCGGCACCGCCCTGGCCACTCCGCCCGAGCTGGCGGCCGAACCGCTGGTCGCCGCCGTCACGGAGGCCGCCGTACGCGTACTGGCGCCGGAGGCGGAGCGGACCGCCGTCGACGGGGTGCCCCGTACGCACCTGGACGCGCTCGCCTCCGCCGGCGCGTACGGGCTGATCGGATACGAACCGGATCCCGCCCACGGGCTGACGGCGCGCCAGGTGTTCCGGGAGGTGCACGAGGTGCTGGCGGCGGTGGACCCGTCGACCTGGTTCGTGTGGACCCAGCACGGCCCGCTGGCCAAGGCCCTGCACCAGGCGTCCGGCCCAACGGGCGACGCCCTGCGCGGGGCCTGGCTGCCGGACCTCCAGCGCGGCAAGCGCCGCGCCACCGCCGGCTTCGCCTTCCTGCGCCATCCGCGCCCGCCCGTCACCGCCCAGCGGGTCCAGGGCGGGTGGCGGCTCGACGGGCGGATGCCGTGGGTGACGGGCTGGGACCTGGCCGACACCGTCTTCGCCGGCGCCGTGGGCCCGTCCGACGAGGCGGTCCTCGCCCTGGTCGACCTCACCGGCGGCGGTCTGAGCGCCGTCGGGGGCGCCCCGCTGTGGGCGATGGCCGGCACGCACACCGCCACCGTCGAGCTGCGCGGCGTCCACGTACCCGACGAGCGGGTGGCCGGGGTGCTGCCGAGGGCCGAGTGGATCCGGGCCTACGACCTGGAGAACGCCGACGCGCAGCCCGCCGTCTTCGGCCACCTGCGCGCCACCGCCGCCTTCCTCCTCCAGTCACCCCCGTACGAGGACCTCGGCCTGCGCCTCGCCGAGCGCACCGCCCGGCTGCGCGCCGAGGCCTACGCCCTGCGCGACGAGGTCCCGCGCGGGGAGCGCACCGGGGACCGGCTCGCCCTCCGGGCCGCGGTCCTGGACCTGGCCGTGCGAGGGGCGGCGACCTGCGTGGCGGTGGCGGGCGGCCGGGCGATCCAGTACGGGCACACCGCCGGCCGGCTCTCCCGCGAGGCCCAGTTCCACCTGATCCAGGCCCAGACCACCCCGCTGCGCACGGAGACGGCCCGGCGGATGCTGGACGGCGTCTGACGCGGCCCTCCGCGCGACCGAGGCCGGGCGGACCGTGCCGGGGCCGAAGCGGGCGTTGGCGCGGTCGATGGCGGCCTCCACCGTCAGCCGGGACTCCCGGACCGGGTCCAGCGTGAGCTGGCGGGTCACGCCCTCCGCGCCCGTGAGGTCCTCCGCGCGCAGCACCATGCCGGTCAGCCGGGCCCGTTGCAGGCCGGCCGCGTCCATCAGGCGGTAGGCGAGGGTGCGCAGGTCCTCGTCGTGGGCGGAGGGTTCCGCCAGCCGCCGGGACTTCTCCCACCGGGTGCCGCCCGCGAACTGGAGGGTCAGGGACAGGGACCGGGCGGCCTGGCGGCGTCCGCGCAGCTGCGCGCCGAGCCGGACCACCAGGCCGAGCAGCGCGGCCCGGGCGTGCGGGCCGTCCAGCTCCTGGCGCACGAAGCCGGTCCGGACGGCGGCCGAGGAGGGCAGGTCGCGCGGGGTGACGGGGCGCGGGTCGATGCCGCGGGCGCGTTCGGCGACGAGCCGGCCGGCCCGTTTGCCGAGGATCCGTTCGAGGACCCCGGGCGGGACGCGGGTGAGCGCCCCGACGGTGTGCAGCCCGTACCCGCGCAGCGCGTCGGCGTGCCGGGAGCCGAGCCCGTACAGGGCCTCGACCGGGAGGGGGTCCAGGAAGCCGGGAACCGCCTCCTCGGGTACGGCCAGGACCCCGCCGGGTGCCGGGATCCGCGCGGAGGCCATGGCCGCCACGGCCCAGGTGGCGGCGACCCCGATCCGGACGTCCGTGCCCAGCCGGGCCACCGCGCGCAGCCGGATCACCTCGGCGATGCGGGCCGGGCCGGCGCCGAAGTACCGCTGGGCGCCCCGGACCTGGACGAGCGCGGCCCGGGGTGGCAGGGCCTGGACGAGGGGGGAGAACTCGCGCAGCAGCTCCAGCACCTCGCGGTAGCCCTCCCCGGGCAGGGCGGGGGCGCAGCGGACGTGGAGCACCCCGGCGGCGGTGGCGGTCCCGGCGGTGCTCATCCCGCGCTCCCCGGGCTGGAGTGCCACAGCTTGCGGCCGGTCGCGGCGCGGTCCCCGGGCGGCTGGAGGTCGGCCCAGGGGTTCATCTCGTAGCCGGTCGGGAGGTGGATGCGGCGGCCGGTGCCGGTGGTGGTGCCGTCCCCGGCGAGGGGCTCGGCGAGCCGGGCCGTGACCGCCTCCAGGCCGCTGTGCCCGCGCAGTTCCACCAGCTCGGCCAGGTTCCAGGCGGCGGCGCCGACCACGCTCAGGCTCTGCGGGCCGCGCCGCTGCACGACTCCCCGTACGAGCAGCAGGAAGGAGTGGAAGACGGTGTGCGCGCAGGCCTCCTGGCTGTCGTCGAAGAAGGCCAGGTCGACCAGGCCGGTGCCGTCGTCGAGGGTGGTGAAGATGACGCGGCGGCCGGAGCGGATCGGCGGGGTCTGGGTGGCCGCCTTGGCGCCCGCGACGAGTACGGTCCGGCCGTGTTCGGTCTCGCGCAGGCGGCGGGCCGGGGTCACGCCCAGCTCGGCGAGGAAGGCGTGGTGGTCGCCCATCAGGTGGCGGGAGGCGTCCATGCCGAGGACGCCGAGTTCGGCGCTGAGGCGCTCGGCGTCGGTCAGGTCGGGCAGTCCGGCGGGGGCGGTGGACCGGCCTCCGCCGAGGGGCAGTTGGGCCGCTCCCCGGGCGCCTGCCGCGCGCTGGGCGCCGTGCAGCTCCGTCAGGTGCAGCAGCAGGTCGCGGCGGTTGGCGCCGAAGGCGTCCAGCGCCCCGACCTGGGCGAGGCGTTCGGCCACCGGGCGGCCGGGGTGGGCGCGGTCCCAGAAGTCGCGCAGGGAGGCGTACGGCTGTCCGGCCTCGATCCGGCGGGCCTCGGCCTCGCCGATGCCGTGGACGTCGGCCAGTGCGAGCCGCAGCCCCCACCGCTCCGGGCCCCGCCCCTCCCGGTCGTCGGACACCAGTTCGATGCGGTGGGCGACCGCGGAGCGGTTCACGTCCAGCGGCAGCACCGGGACGCCGCGCCGCCGGGCGTCCGCCAGCAGCAGCCGCTTCGGGTACATCCCGGGGTCGTGGGTGAGCAGCCCGGCGTAGAAGGCCGCCGGGTGGTGGGCCTTCAGCCACGCCGACTGGTAGGTGGGCACGGCGAAGGCCACGGCGTGCGCCTTGCAGAAGCCGTAGCTGCCGAAGGCCTCGACGATCTCCCAGGTGCGGGCGATCACCTCGGGCGCGTAGCCGCGCCCGGCCGCCGTCGCCGCGAACCAGGCCTTGATCCGGCCCTGGGAGTCCGGGTCGGAGAGCCCGCGCCGCACCCGGTCGGCCTCGTCCCGGCCGCAGCCGGTCATGACGTGCACGATCTCGATGACCTGCTCGTGGAAGACCACCACCCCGTACGTCTCGCGCAGCGCGTCCGCGAGGTCCGGGTGCGGGAAGCGGACCGGGGCCCGCCCGTGGCGCGCCTCGATGAAGGGGCGCACCATGTCGGCGGCGACCGGGCCCGGCCGGAAGAGGGAGATGTCGACGACCAGGTCGTGGAAGGCGGTGGGCTGGAGCCGCCCCACCAGGTCGCGCTGGCCGGGGGACTCGATCTGGAAGCAGCCCAGCGTCTCGGCGGAGCGGATCAGTTCGTACGTCGGCCCGTCGCCCGGGGGCACCTGCGCGGGGTCGTCGAGGTCGAGCTCCCGGCCCGTCGCCCGCCGCAGCTCCGCGACCGCGTGCGCCATCGCGGACTGCATGCGCACGCCCAGCACGTCGAGTTTGAGCAGCCCGAGGTCCTCCACGTCGTCCTTGTCGAATTGCGACATGGGGAAGCCCTCGCCGCTGGTGGGGACCACCGGGGTACGGGCGAGCAGCGAGGCGTCCGAGAGCAGCACCCCGCACGGGTGCATGGCGGTCCCGCGCGGCAGCGCGTCCAGCGCCTCGACGAGGTCCCACAGCCGCCCGTGCTCCTGCCCGCGCACCTCGCGCAGTTCGGGGAGTTCGGCCAGGGCGGCGCGGGCGTCGCGGGCCCGGATGTGCGGGAAGGCCTTGGCGAGGCGGTCGACGGCGGCCGGGTCCATGGACAGGGCGGCGCCGACGTCGCGGATGGCGTGGCGGACCCGGTAGGTCTCGGGCATGGAGACGGTGGCGACGCGCTCGGTGCCGAAGCGGCCGATGATCCGGCGGTAGACCTCCAGCCGGCGGGCGGACTCCACGTCGATGTCGATGTCGGGCAGCACGCGCCGGCGCTTGGACAGGAAGCGTTCCATCAGCAGGCCGTGCTCGACGGGGTCGGCGTGCGCGATGCCGAGGAGGTGGTTGACGAGGGAGCCCGCGCCGGAGCCGCGCGCGGCCACCCGGATGCCCATCTCCCGTACGTCGTCCACGACCTGGGCGACCGTCAGGAAGTACGAGGCGTAGCCGTGGTGGGCGATGACGTCGAGCTCCTCCTCCATCCGGTCCCAGTACGCGCGCCGGTCCGCGTAGCCGCGCAGCACCATGCCGGCCGAGGCGCGGGAGGCGAGCACCCGCTGGGCGGTGCGGCGGGCGGCGCCGACGAGGCGGGCCTCGGGGAAGTGCACGGAGCCGATGCCGAGGTCGTCCTCGGGGTCCACGGAGCAGGCCCCGGCGGTCTCCCGGGTGCGCGCGAGCAGCCGGCGGGCGTCGGCGGCGCGCAGCCCGGCGGCCTCGGCGATCCGCTCGGCGGCCTCGCTCATGGCGGCGGGGTCCTTGAGCCAGCGCTCGCCGCTGTCGAGGGTGCCGCGGGGGTCCAGGGGGACGAGCCTGCGGGCGGCGTCGAGGACGTCGGCGACGGGGCCCTGGCCGGGGTCGGCGTACCGGACGGCGTTGGTCAGCACGGCCGTGACGCCCTGCTCGGCGGCGAAGCCGACGGTACGGGCGGCCAGGCGCAGCGAGCCGGGGCCGGTGCCGGTGCGGCCGTGGTGGACGGCCTCCAGGCGCAGGGCGTCGCCGTAGACCTCCCGCCAGGGCGCGAGCAGCCGCGCCGCCCGGTCGGGGCGTCCGGCGGCGAGCGCCCGGCCCACCTCGGAACCGGGCCCGAGCAGGACGAACACCCCGTCGCCGCGCAACGCCTCCCAGGGCAGCCCCGGGACCGCGGAACCCGGCCCCGCGAGCCGGTCACCGCCACCGAAGCCGCCCGGCAGCACGAGCCCGTCACCGCCGAAGCCGCCCCCGGCCCGCGCGGCGGACCCTCCGGCCCCGCCGGACCCGGCGGCGCCGGGCAGGACCCCGCCGGACGGACCGCCCGCACCGAAGCCGGCACCCGCGGCCCGCGCGGCCCCGGCGCGCCCCGCACCGGAGGCACCGCCCGCGCCGAGCACCCCGCCGGACCCGCCTGCCGCACCGGAGCCCGGCCCGGGGTCACCGGACCCGGTCCCGTCCCCCCGCCCGGCCAGGGCATGGGCGGCGGTGACCATCCGGCACAGCTCCGCCCAGCCGGCGGCGCCGTCCCGGGCCAGGAAGACCGCGCGCGGGGCGGACTCGTCCACGAAGGCCCCGCCCCTGACGGGCGTGCGCCTCCGGTACGAGGCCTCACCGGCCCCGGCGGGCGGCCCGGCGGGGGACGGGGCGGGGGACACGGCCAGGTCCACCCCGAACAGCGGCCGGATCCCGGCCCCGGCGGCGGCCTTCGCGAACCGCACCGCGCCCGCGAGGGTGTCGCGGTCGGTGAGGGCGAGGGCGTCCATGCCCCGCTCGACGGCACGTTCCGCCAGCTGTTCCGGGTGCGAAGCTCCGTATCGCATGGAGAACCCCGAAACGGTGTGCAGATGCGTAAAACCGGGCACCCGCGGCCTCCTGCTTCGCTCGACCTTCAACCTCCCCCTTCACCACCATAGAGCAATTCGAATATCCGTGCGAAACAGTTGTTCGATCATCCATTCGGCCCGCCCCTGCTGCGCCGCTCACCCCCCGCACCGAGCGTGGGAGCCATGACCCAGCCCACCGGGAGCCCCGGCTTCCTCGCCGAGATCAAGGACGCCGTGACCGCCCGGGCGGCCCTGCTGGTCGTGGGGGTGCTGGCCCTCCAGCTGGCCTTCATCACCTCGTACATCGGCGCGTTCCACCACCCTGGGCCCAGCAGGATCCCCCTCGCCGTGGCCGCCCCCCTCGAACCGGTCGCCGCGAGCACCGCGGAGCGGCTCGCGGACCTGCCCGGCGAGCCGCTCGACCCCCGCGCGGTCAAGGACGAGGCGACGGCGCGCGCACAGATCGAGAACCGGGACGTGGACGGCGCGCTGGTCGTCGACCCCGCCGGCACCACCGACCGGCTGCTGGTCGCGAGCGGCGCCGGGGCCTCGCTCTCCCAGGCCCTGGAGCAGATCGTCGGCCTGGCCGAGAAGGCCCAGGGCCGGACCCTGCGGGTCGTGGACGTGGCCCCCGCCGACAAGGGCGACAGCCGGGGCCTGAGCTCCTTCTACCTCGTCGTCGGCTGGTGCGTGGGCGGCTACCTGTGCGCCGCGATCCTCGCGATCAGCGCCGGCGCCCGGCCCGCGAACATCCACCGCGCGCTGATCCGGCTCGGCGCGCTGCTGCTGTACGCGCTCACCGCCGGGCTGCTCGGCGCGGTCATCGCCGGCCCGGTGCTGGGCGCGCTGCCCGGCCCGCTCATGGCCCTGTGGGGGCTGGGCACCCTGGTCGTCTTCGCGGTCGGCGCGCTCACCCTCGCCCTCCAGGGGGTGGCGGGGGTGGTCGGCATCGGCCTGGCCATCCTGGTGGTCGTGGTGGTCGGCAACCCGAGCGCCGGCGGCGCCTACCCCTACCCGCTGCTGCCGCCGTTCTGGCGGGCGATCGGCCCGGCCCTGCCGCCGGGCGCCGGCACGTACGCCGCGCGCTCCATCGCGTACTTCAAGGGCAACGGGGCGGGCGGCCCCGTGCTGGTGCTGGCCGCGTGGGCGGCGGCCGGCTCCGTGATCACCCTGGCCTGCGCGGTCATGCGCCGGGGCCGCCCGGGCGCCGCCGTGGGCAGCGGCCTCCCCGACGACGCCCCGTCCGTCCCCCGCTTCACGAGCGGGGCGGCGGAGCCCCGCTGAACCTCCGCCGGACGCGCTCACCACCCCGGCGGGCCGGGCACCGCCGCGCGCCGCACCGCCGCTCGCCGCACCGCCGCGCGCCGCACGGGCGGGGCGGCCCGGACCTCAGGCCCGGTGGACCACCTCGCCCGCCACCACCACCGTCTCCGCCACCGTGCCCGGGATGGACTCCGGGGCGATGCGCAGGATGTCGCGGGACAGCACCACGAAGTCGGCGGCCTTGCCCACCGTGAGGGACCCCCGGTCCTCCTCCAGGAAGTTGGCGCGGGCGGAGCCCATCGTGTAGCCGTGCACCGCCGTCTTCACGTCCACCGTCTCACCCGGCTGCCAGGGCGCGCCCCCGCCCAGCGGGCGGCGGGTGACGGCGGTGTAGATGCCGACCATCGGGTCCATCTCGGCGACGTTCCAGTCGCTGGAGAAGGCCAGGACCGCCCCGGCCTCGTGCAGGCTCCGCATCGGCCAGGCCTTGTGCCAGCGCTCCTCGCCTACGTTCTCGGCCCAGTCCTGGCCCGGGCCCGCGATCTCGGGAGCGCAGTGCCTCGGCTGCATGCAGGCGACCACGCCGAGCTCGGCGAAGCGCGGCACGTCCTCGGGGTCCAGGCATTCCACGTGGACCACCTGGTGGCGGGCGTCGCGCGGGCCGTTCACCGCGCGGGCGTGGGCGACCGCGTCGAGGACGGTCCGGATGCCCCGGTCGCCGGTGGCGTGCACGAAGCACTGGAAGCCCCGGGCGTCCAGCTTCGCCAGCAGCTCCGCGAACTCCTCCGCCGGGTAGAAGGTCTCGCCGCGGTGGTGTCCGCAGCCGGCGTACGGCTCCAGCAGCGCGGCCGTGCGGGGCTCCACCACGTCGTCGATGTACAGCTTGAGCGGGCCGACGCGCAGCCGGTCGTCCGCGAAGCGGCGCGCCGCTTCGGCGAACTCGTCGAGGCCGGCGTCGCCGGTGCCGCGCGGGTGGAACAGCGCCGCCACGATCCGCGACCGCAGCCGGCCCTCCGCCCGGGCCCGTACGAAGAGTTCCAGGTCGTCGAGGGAGTTCTGCGGCTCGACCACCGTCGTGATGCCGAAGCCGATGGCGTCGTCGAGGCTCTTGACGAGCCGCCCGTACTGCCGCTCCGGCGACGCCCACGGCACGCCGAGCCCGCGCAGCGCCCGGTGGCCCTCGCGGGAGAGCCCCTTGACGGCGAAGTCCTTGACGAAGCCGGTGGGTTCCCCGGTCTCCGGGTCGGTCGCGGCCGTGCCGAAGGGCAGGTCGGTGCGGTCCCGGCTGACGCCCAGGCGGCGCAGGGCGGCCGTGTTCAGCCAGGCCGTGTGGACGTCGTACGAGAGCACGATCGCCGGTACGTCGCCGGTGGCCGGGTCGAGGTCGGCGGCACACGGCATCCGGCCGTCCGGGACGGCGGAGTAGTCGAAGGCCTCGGCCTCGATCCACTCCGCGTCCGGGTTGGCCTCCCGCCAGGCCCGGATCCGCTCGTGGACGCCCTCCAGGGTCCGTACTCCGGCGAGCTGTACGCAGGCGTCGTCGGAGCCGAGCCGGACGTGGTTGTGGGCGTCGACGAACCCGGGCAGGACCAGCTTCCCGGCGGCGTCGAGGCGTTCGGTGTCCGGTCCGGCCCAGGCGGCGGCCTCGTGGTCCGGGCCGATCCACACGATGCGGCCGCCGCGCACGGCGAGTGCCTCGGCCTCGGGCAGGTCCGGGTCCACGGTGTGGATGCGGGCTCCGGTGAGCAGCAGGTCGGCGGGGTGGTTCACGGGTGGTGCTCCTGTGCGGTGGTGGCGGGAGGGGTCGGCCGGGGGCGGTAGAGGGCCGGGGTCAGGCGGTGGCCGGGACGGCGGCGGGGGTCCTGCGGTGGAGGGCCGCGTAGACGAGGGCGGAGACGACCGAGCCGAGCAGGGTGAGGTCCGCGCCGCCGAGGGGGGCCACCAGCGGACCGGTCCACAGTTCGGAGTCGCAGGTCAGGGCGGCGAAGGCGATGCCGGCGAGGAGCGCGGCCAGGCCGGCCGGGTGGTAGCCGGAGCGGTACCAGTAGGCGCCGCCGGGGCCGGTGGTGTGCAGGGCGTTGCCGTCGTAGTGGCAGCGGCGCAGCAGCATGTCGGCGAGGAAGACCCCGCCCCAGGGGGCGAAGACGATGATCAGGAGGGAGAGGAAGGAGGTCAGCGCGCTGGTGAAGTCGGTGAGGAAGAGCGCGGCGAGGGAGCCGAGGCCGGTGATGGCGGCGCTGACGACGATGGCCCGGGCCCGGGTCCACGGGATGCCGAGGACCTGGAGGTTCAGGCTGGACGAGTAGAGCGTGATGATCGAGTTGGTGACGGAGCCGCCCAGTACGAGGGCCAGGAACAGGGGCTGGAACCAGCCGGGCAGCAGGCTCCCGGTGGCGGCGACGGCGTCGGTCATGTCGGTCCGGGTGGCGGCGGCGACTCCCGCGATGCCGAGGGCGACGGAGGAGAGGAAGCCGCCGAGGGCTCCGTACCAGGTGATCGACTTCAGCGAGGTGGTGCGGGGCAGGTAGCGCGTGTAGTCGGCGGGCATCGGCAGGTACGAGAAGGGCGCCGCCAGCATGATCACGAAGGCCAGGCTCCAGCCGGAGGCGCCGGGCACGGTGGTCGCGGGGGCGGAGGTGTCGGCGCCGGGGATCAGGAAGGCGAGCAGGGCGGCGAAGCCGGCGGCGAGGACGTAGGCCATCCAGCGTTCGGCGAACTGGACGGTGGCGTGACCCCACATGGCGACGACGAAGGTCAGCGCGAGGGTGACGAAGAGGGCGGCGGCCCGGGCGGGGGTGCCGTGCAGCAGGCCCAGTTCCTCCAGGAAGACCTCCAGGGCGAGGGTGCCGACGACGGTGTTGAGGATGGTGTAGCCGATGCCGACCAGCCAGTTGAGGACCCCGGCGGGGAGGTTGCCGCGGACGCCGAAGGCGGCGCGGGAGATGACCAGGGTGGCGGTGCCGGTGCGGATGCCGGAGAGTCCGGCGGCGCTGATGGCGAAGAAGGCCAGTCCGCTGATCACGACGACGGCGGTGGCCTGCCAGAAGGTGAGGCCGAAGGCGACGGCCAGGGCTCCGTTGATCACGTAGGTGAAGGTCAGGTTGGAGCCGAACCAGAGCCAGAAGAGGTCGCGCGCGCTGCCGTGCCGCTCCGCGTCCGGGATCGGATCGATGCCGCGCGTCTCGACTCTGAAGATCTCGTCACTCATCGTGCACGCACCCTTGATCTTGAATGGCGTTCTAAGTTCTTGAATGGCATTCAAGATGAGGGCTGGATCCGACCCCCGTCAAGACCCTGTCCGGGATAAGGTCGGTCCACGAAGATCGGGAGGCGGCAGCGGTGGCAGGAGCGGCACGGCGGCGCGACGGGCAGATCGCCCAGGAGCGGATGCTGGAGGAGGCCATGGCGGCGATCGCCGAGGACGGGCTCGCGGCGCTGACCATGTCCAAGCTCGCCGACCGGCTCGGCACCAGCGGCGGCCACATCCTGTACTACTTCGGCAGCAAGGACCGGCTGCTGCTGGAGGCGCTGCGCTGGAGCGAGGAGCAGCTGACGGCCGAACGCGCGGCACTGCTGCGCCGCCGGGTCACGGCCGCCCGCAAGCTGGAGCTCTTCCTGGAGCTCTACCTGCCGCGCGGCCCCCGCGACCCGCGCTGGACCCTGTGGATCGAGCTGTGGGCCCGTACGCCGTCCAACGAGGACCTGCGCGCCGCCCAGGAGGAGATCGACGCGGGCTGGCACGAGGACCTGGGGGCGCTGCTGGCGAAGGGCGTGGAGCAGGGACGGTTCGCCCCGACCGACACGGCCGCCCGGGCCTCGGAGCTGCTCGCCCTGCTCGACGGGCTGAGCACCCGGGTGGTGCTTGGCCAGCGGGACGCGGACCGGGCGCGGGCCCTGGAGCGGGCGCGCTCGGCGGCGGCACTGCTGGTCGAACACCGCTGAGCCCCCGGACCGGGGTCCGGGGGCGGGGTACGGGGGCGGGGTCCGGGGGCGGGGTGCGCGGGGAGGCCGTTCTCCGGGTGCGCCGGGCTACGGGGCGTCCGGCCGCGCGGCGTCCGGCTATGCGGCGTCAGGCTGCGCGGCGTCCGGTGACGGGGCGTCCGGCCGCGCGGCGTCCGGCCGGCCCGTGCGGTTGCCGTAGTACGCCTGGAGCATCAGCTGCCGCATCTCGTCGATCATCGGCATCCGCGGGTTCGCGGGGGCGCACTGGTCGGCGTAGGCGTTCATGACCTGGACGGGCAGGGCCTCGGTGAAGGCCCGCTCGTCGACGCCCTCCTCCGCGAAGGAGGCGGGGATCCCGCAGTCGGCGCGCAGTTCCTCGACGGCCCGGGCGTAGGACTCCACGCCCTCCGCGGGGGTGGCGGCCGGCAGGCCGAGCGCCCGCGCGATCTCCTGGAAGCGCTCCGGCGCCCGGTAGACCTCGGCCTTCGGCCAGGGGGTGGCCTTGTACGCGACGGTGCCGTTGTGGCGGATCACGTGCGGCAGCAGGATCGCGTTGGTGCGGCCGTGGGCGACGTGGAAGGTGTTGCCGAGGGTGTGGGCCATCGCGTGCACGAGGCCCAGGAAGGCGTTGGCGAAGGCCATGCCCGCCACCGCCCCGGCATTGTGCATCTTCTCGCGGGCCTCGGGGTCGTTGGGGCCGTCGGCCACGCACCTGCGGAGGTTCCCGAAGATCAGCTTGATCGCCTGGAGGCAGAGCCCGTCCGTGTAGTCGTTGGCGTACGCGGACACGTACGCCTCGGTGGCGTGGGTGAGGGCGTCGAAGCCGGAGTCGGCCGTCACGGCGGGCGGCAGGTTCATCGGCAGGACCGGGTCGACGATGGCCACGTCCGGGGTCAGCGCGTAGTCGGCGAGCGGGTACTTCTGGGCGGCGGCCGGGTCGGAGATGACGGCGAAGGGGGTGACCTCCGAGCCCGTTCCGGAGGTGGTCGGGATGGCCACCAGGCGGGCCTTCTCCCCGAGCGAGGGGAAGGTGTAGGCGCGCTTGCGGATGTCGAAGAACTTCTCCTTCGTGTCCGCGAACTCCACCTCGGGGCGCTCGTACATCAGCCACATGATCTTCGCCGCGTCCATCGGCGAGCCGCCGCCGAGGGCGATGATGGTGTCGGGGCCGAAGTCGCGCATCAGCGCGGCGCCCGCCCGTACGGTCGACAGCTGCGGGTTGGGCTCGACGTCGTCGATGACCTGCACGGCGACCGCGCCCTCGCGGGCCTGGAGGATGTCGGTGACCTTCCGCACGAAGCCGAGGGCGACCATCGTCTTGTCCGTGACGATCGAGACCCGGCCGATGCCCTCCATCTCGCCGAGGTAGCGGATGGAGTTGCGCTCGAAGTAGATCTTCGGCGGGACCTTGAACCACTGCACGTTGTTGTTGCGGCGCCCGATCCGCTTGATGTTGACGAGGTTGACCGCGGAGACGTTGTCCGACACGGAGTTGTGCCCGTAGGAGCCGCAGCCCAGCGTCAGCGAGGGGAGGAAGGCGTTGTAGACGTCGCCGATGCCGCCGAAGGCGGAGGGGGAGTTGGCGATGACGCGGACGGCCTTGACGCGCCTGCCGAACTCCTCGACCAGTTCCTCGTCCTCGGCGTGGATGGCCGCACTGTGCCCCAGTCCGTGGAATTCGACCATGGCCGCTGCCAGTTCGACGCCGTGACCGGTGTCTGCGGCCTTCAGCACGGCCAGCACCGGGGAGAGCTTCTCGCGGGTCATCGGCTCGCCCTCGCCGACCCCGGCGCACTCGGCGAGCAGCACCGAGGTGTCCTCCGGGACGCGGAAGCCGGCCTGTTCGGCGATCCAGTGGGCGGGCTTGCCGACGACCGCCGCGTTCAGCTTCGCTCCGGAGCAGTCCGCCGCGTGGGCGGTGGTGCCGAAGACGAACTCCTCCAGCTTGGTCTTCTCGGCGGCGGTCACCACGTGCGCGCCGAGCCGGCGGAACTCGGCGATGCCCTGCTCGTAGATCTCGGCGTCCAGGATGACGGCCTGCTCGGAGGCGCAGATCATGCCGTTGTCGAAGGTCTTGGAGAGCACGATGTCGTGGACCGCGCGGCCCAGCCTGGCGCTCTTGTGGACGTACGCGGGCACGTTGCCCGCGCCCACCCCCAGGGCCGGCTTCCCGCAGGAGTAGGCGGCCCTGACCATGGCGTTGCCGCCGGTGGCGAGGATGGTGGAGACGCCCGGGTGGTTCATGAGGGCGGCGGTGGCCTCCATGGAGGGGGTCGTGACCCACTGGACGCAGTTCTCCGGGGCCCCGGCGGCGACGGCCGCGTCGCGCACGACGCGCGCGGCCTCGGCGGAGCAGTTCTGCGCGGAGGGGTGGAAGGCGAAGACGATCGGATTGCGGGTCTTCAGCGCGATCAGTGCCTTGAAGAGCGTGGTCGAGGTGGGGTTGGTGACGGGGGTCATCGCGCAGACGACGCCGACGGGTTCGGCGATCTCG
Organism: Streptomyces sp. NPDC043896; assembly: GCF_056435605.1. Lineage (NCBI taxonomy): Bacteria > Bacillati > Actinomycetota > Actinomycetes > Kitasatosporales > Streptomycetaceae > Streptomyces > Streptomyces sp. NPDC043896. The sequence goes on along the minus strand of NZ_JBWKEE010000026.1, from coordinate 71,782 downwards.
GTGATGCCGTTCAGCTCGTCACGGCGGACGACGCCGGCGGTCTTCAGGCCTCGCATCGAGTTCACCACGTGCTCGCAGGCGAAGAGGTTCTTCACCGCCTTGTCCTCGAAGAGGCCTCGGCCGGTCTCCTCGACGGCGAGCCGGGCGAGTTCGCCGTGCTGCCCCAGCGCGGCGAGGGAGGCCTTCTTGACGATGTGGTCGACCTGCTCCTGGCTGAACGACTCGAACCGGCGGAGCGCCTCCTGCGCCCCCTCGACCAGCGCGTCCACCCTCTCGTTGGCCTGCATGGCGGGAACTCCTTCAATTCGAAATCCTGATGGCTCAATTCCACACCCGAAAGCGGAAGCCGCCTCGCCGAAAAGGCCCTCTTCGGTAGCCCGAAGGTCCCTCCGCCTCCACTCCCCCGCCCCCGGTCAGGGCTTCCACCTGCGCGAACACCCGAGGACCAAAGACCCCTGCGCGCTTGTGAAAGGTTTCACAAGAATTTCCCTCCAAGTGCGCCCTACCGCGCTCCCCCACCGGGGAGCACAATCGGCCTGACCACCCGCGCCGGACGTGAGGGAGGGAGCGCGTGCGCAAAGAGGTGCGCACCGCGGACGGACGCGCCCTGATGGCGGAGCGCTGGGGCGACCCGGACGGCAAACCCGTCCTCCTGCTCCACGGGATGCCCGGCAGCCGGCTCGGCCCGGCGCCCCGCGGCATGGTCCTCTACCAGCGGCGGACACAGCTCATCGCCTACGACCGGCCCGGCTACGGCGGCTCCGAACGCCACCCGGGCCGCACCGTCGCCGACGTGGCCCAGGACGTGGCCGCGATCGCCGACGCCTTCGGGCTGGACACGTTCGCCGTGGCGGGCCGCTCGGGCGGCGCCCCCGGCGCGCTGGCCTGCGCCGCCCTGCTGCCGGAGCGGGTCACGCGGACGGCGGCCCTGGTCCCGCTCGCCCCCCGGGACGCGGAGGACCTGGACTGGTTCGCCGGGATGACCGCCTCGAACGTCCGGGAGTACACCACCGCCACCGACGACCCCGACGAGCTGGCGGCCCGGCTGATCCCGCGCGCCGCCGGCATCGCCCAGGACCCCGGCCGGCTCCTGGACGAACTGCGCCGGGAGCTGACCGCCAGCGACCGCATGATCGTCTCGGACGCCGGCCTGCGGTCGATGCTGCTGCGCAACTACCGCGAGGGCGTGCGCACTTCGGCATACGGCTGGATCGACGACATCCTCGCCTTCAGCAGCCCCTGGGGCTTCGACCCCGCCGGCATCCGCTGCCCCGTGCTGATCTGGCACGGGGAGCTCGACGTCTTCTCCCCCGTGGGCCACGCGCGCTGGCTGGGCCGCCGCATCCCCGGCGCCACCACCACCATCGACCCGGACGCCGCGCACTTCGCGGCACTGCGCGCGCTGCCCGACGTACTCACCTGGCTCCTGCGCGAACCCCTGGAGGAGCAGCAGCCCGCGTAGGAAGGCCCTCCGGCCTGCGGCGACGCGATCCGCGGCCACCCCCCGGAAAACGGGACGCCGCGCTGCGGCGAACGGCCGAATGCGGGCCCTCGACAAATGGACCACGCTTTCCATAGAACGCTTGACCAGGCGTCATGCCTCGGTTGCCAATGGGGTGTGGACGAGTAAAGTCCACGCTTGACAGCAGCAGCGCGCTGGTGTCTTTCCCGCCCATTTCACATGGCCTCCCCGAGGACGGTGTCGTGAACACTTCCGCAACCCCCCCGACCAGCACGGTCAAGGACCGTCGCGTCCCGCTCGCGAAGATCGACGTCCGCAGCTCTTCCGCGGCCGCGGCCCTCGAACGCGTCCTTCCCTCGGAATCCGGCCGTCGCGTTCAGACACCGATCTTCAACTCCGCGCTCTGACGGTCCGTTATGAGCTCTAGACTGGTGGAATGACCCGCACGATCGCTTTCCGCGAGATCGTCCTGAAGGTTCACAGCAGATGCGATCTCGCTTGTGATCATTGCTATGTCTACGAACACGCAGATCAGAGCTGGCGAGCCCGGCCGAAAGTGATCTCCCCCGGAGTCATTTCCCAGACCGCGTCGCGGCTCGCCGAACATGCCCGTGACCATGCGCTCCCCTCCGTCACGGTGATCCTCCACGGAGGGGAACCCCTGCTGGCCGGCCCCGGCCGACTGCGGCTCGTGTGCGAGGAGTTCACCCGCGCGCTCGCCGGCACCGCCGAGCTCGACCTGCGCGTCCACACCAACGGGCTCCAGCTCAGCCGCCGTTACCTGGACCTCTTCGCCGAGTACGGCGTCCGGGTCGGCGTCTCCCTCGACGGGGACCGCACGGCCAACGACCGCCACCGCCGCTTCGCCGACGGCCGCTCCAGCCATCCCCTGGTGCTCGCCGCGCTGGAACTGCTGCGCTCCGCGCCCTACCGTCACCTCTACCAGGGCCTGTTGTGCACCGTGGACGTGGCCAACGACCCCGTCGCGGTACTGGACGCCCTGGTCGCGCTGGAACCGCCCCGGGTGGACTTCCTGCTCCCCCACGCCACCTGGGAGACCCCGCCGGAGCGGCCCGACGGCGCGCCCGACGCGTACGCGCGCTGGCTGCTGCGGGTCTTCGACCACTGGGAGCGGCTGGAACGGCCCGTGCCCGTACGCCTCTTCGAGTCGCTGCTGTCCACGCTGCGCGGCGGGCCCAGCCTGACGGAGTCCCTGGGACTGGCCCCGACCGACCTGGTCGTGGTGGAGACGGACGGGACGCTGGAGCAGGCCGACTCCCTCAAGAGCGCCTTCGAGGGGGCCGCCGCCACCGGGTTCGACGTCTTCGCCCACGCCTTCGACGAGGTCGCCGCGCATCCCGGGGTCCGGGCCCGGCAGCTCGGGCTGGCGGGGGTCAGCGACACGTGCCGCCGCTGCCCTGTCGTACGTTCGTGCGGAGGCGGCCTCTACACGCACCGCTACCGGGAGGACAACGGCTTCGACAACCCCTCCGTGTACTGCTCCGACCTGCGCGAGCTGGTGGACGGGGTCGAGGAGCGCACGGCCGCCCGGCAGACCGCGCCCGAGCTGTCCGACCCGGCCGGACTGGCCCGGTCCCAGGAGGAGCTGACCCGGGTCCTGCTGGCCCGGCTGCACGGCGACCTCGCCGGGGACACCGGCTGGAGCCGGGCCTGGGAGGTGCTGGCCGGGGTGGAGGAGGCCGGGGAGGCGGGTGCGGAGGCGCTGGACGCCGTACTGGGCCACCCGTTCACGCGGACCTGGGTGCTGGAGGCCCTGGACGCCGTGCGGGAGGGCCGCCCGGACGGCCCGGCCGCGGCCCGCAGGCTGGCCGCGCTGACGGCCGCCGCCGTACTGCGGGGCGGGCTGGAGCTGCCGGCCGAGGTGTCCTACCGGGACGGGGAGGTGTACCTGCCGACGCTGGGGCTGCTCCGGCTCGGGGAACCCGGCACCCGGGGCCGCGCCCTGCTGCACGCCACCGGCGAGGGGTACGCGGTCGTGCGGGCGGGGCGTACCGAGCACCGCTTCGGCCCGGCGGCGGGGGACGCGCGCTGGCTGCCCGTACGGACCTGGTCGCCCGGGCCGGGAGAGCCGGCGGTGGCGCTGGAGGACCTGGACCCGTACCGCAACTGCTTCGCCCGCCCGCCGCGGCTGCGGCTCGGCGCCGGGGAGGCCGACGAGTGGCGGGGCCGCCTGGACGCGGCCCGGGCACTGCTGCACCGCACCGTCCCCGGGTTCGCGCGGGCGGCCACCGCCGGGCTGGGCACCCTGACCCCGCTCGCCGGCGGCCCGCGGGCCGGGGGCTGGGGCGAGGCCGGGCGGCACGGGCCGGGCGCGCTCGGGGTCCCGTACGACGCCGGGGTCAGGGAGACGGCGCTGGCCCTGCTGACCGGGCGGCGGCGGGCCCGGCTGCGGGAGCTCACCGAGGTGGCCGACCTCTACGCGCTGGACGGGGCCTGGCAGCACCCCTCGCCCTGGCGGACGCACCCGGTGCCGGTGTCACGGCTGCTGGCCGACGTGCACGAGCGGGTCGTGGTGGAGGCGTACCGCCGGGCCACGGGCACGCAGGAGCCGGGCGGTACGGACCGGATCCACCGGGCCCTGGACCGGTTGTCGGAGGCGGCGGAGCTGACGGTGAGCGGCAAGCGGCTGGTGGAGGAGCTGCGCTGGGAACTGAAGGCGGTCGACGCATGACCGCCCCACCGGGCCCACCGGCCCCACCCGGCCGGCTCCGCCCACCAGCCGCGCCCGGCGCCCCGAACACCCCGCCGGCCCCGGCCCCACCGGCCCCACCCGGCCGCTACCAGCTCGCCGCCCAGCTGCGGCTGCTCGGCGTGCGGCCCGGGCAGCGGCTGCTCGTGCACGCCGCCCTCGGCGGCACCGGGCTGCGCGCCGAGACCCTGCGCGACGCCCTGACCGGGCTCCTCGGCCCCCGGGGCACCCTGGTCGTCCCCGCCTTCACCGCGGAGAACTCCCTCACCTCCACCGCGCACCTGGCCCGCACCGCCGGTCTCGACGAGGCCGGGCTGGCGGCCTTCCGGGAGCGGATGGAGCCCTTCGACCCGGACCTCACCCCGAGCCAGGGCGTGGGCGTCTTCGCCGAGGTCGTCCGCACCACGCCGGGCTCCGCCCGCAGCGGGCACCCGCAGACCTCCTTCGCCGCGCTCGGAGCGGACGCGCACCGGCTGTGCGCGCGGCACCGCACGGAAAGCCACCTGGGTGAGGAGTCACCCCTGGGAAAACTGTGCTGGGAGGGAGGACAGGTACTCATGATCAATGTGGGATTTTCGGCCTGTACTGCTTTCCATCTCGCGGAGTACCGAATTCCGAAGCCCCCCTTGCGCATGTACGACTGTGTGGTGAAGGTGAACCTTCCGGAGGGCCGGGAGGGGCGGGGAGGGCGCTCCCCCGAGGGGGAGTGGAAGACGTACGAGGACGTCGCGCTGGACGACGGGGATTTCGAGGAGATCGGCCGGTCATTCCCGGATTCTCTGGTGCGCAGGGGGCGGGTGGGAGGGACGTCCGCCGTGTTCTTCTCGATTCCGCACGCCGTCGACCACGCCCTGGCCTGGATGACCGAAAACAGACGCTGAATGACTGAACGATGAGGGGATGTGGCGAAGCAGCTCCGGAATGATGTTTCTTCGCTCGCAGCTTCGGGACGGGGGTCGTGTGCCCGCATCAGTGCAGCCGTACTTTTTCCTCAGTTATGCGCATACACCGAGGTTCGGGCCCGGAGGACCCGATCCCGACATGTGGGTGGAGCGCCTCTTCCGTGACCTGTGCGGCCACATCATGGCGCTGACGGACCTGCCCGCCGGATCCGAGGCCGGCTTCATGGACCGGGAGATACGCAGCGGCGAGGGCTGGTCGGAACGGCTCGGCGCGGCACTCGCCACCTGCCGGGTCTTCGTCCCCCTGTTCTCGCCGCGCTACTTCGCCAGCGAGATGTGCGGGAAGGAGTGGTTCGCCTTCGCGCAGCGCACCATCCAGCACGGCGCGGTCAGCAACCAGCCGGCCGCCGAGGCCATCGTCCCCGCCCTGTGGGTCCCCGTGCCGCCCTCCCAGCTGCCCGGCCCCGCCGAGCGGTTGCAGTTCAACCACAACACCTTCGGCGAGCGCTACGTCACCGACGGACTGTACGGGCTGATCAAACTGCGCGGGTACGCCGAACAGTACGAGCAGGCCGTGTACGAACTGGCCCGGCGGATCGTGCGGGTCGCCGAGACCGTCCGCCTGCACCCCGTGCGCCCGCTGGACTACCGGCTGGTGCCCAGCGCCTTCGGGCACAGCCCCGGCCAGGGTCCCGCTCCCGGCGGCGGCCCCACCCGCACCCTCCACGTGACCGTGGCCGCCGCCTCCCGCCACGACCTGCCGGACGGCCGCAGCCCCGAGTACTACGGCGACAGCGCGCTGGACTGGAACCCGTACCACCCGGCCTCGCGGCGGCCCGTGGCGTACGTGGCCGAGGACCTGGTCAGGAACCTCAACTACCAGACCACCATGTCCTCCTTCGACGACGAGGCCGGGCACTTCGACAGCAAGCAGCCGCCCACCCGCCCCGAGATCCTGATCGTGGACCGCTGGGCGGTGGAGGACGAGCAGCGCCGCCAGCGCCTCGCCGCCTTCGATCAGGAGCACCGCCCCTGGATCAACGTGGTGGTGCCGTGGAACCGGTACGACCACCAGAGCCGGGCCAAGGAGACCGAGCTGGCCCACCGGCTGGAGGAGACCCTGCCGGTCAAGATGGGCCAGGGCCGGGCCGCCTGCCGGGCCGCGGCCAACGGCGTGGCCAACATGGAGACGCTCGGCCAGATCCTGCCCCAGGTGGTCGAGGCGGCCGCGCAGCAGTACCTCAGACACGCCCAGGTGTACCTGCCGGCCGGGAACGCCTCCACCGAACGCCCGCGGCTGGTGGGCCCGATGGGCATGAGCGGGCCGGCGCTGCCACCGCCGGCCCCCTTCCCGCACGCGCGGCGGCACGACGACGCGAACGGCGAGACCGACGAGCACGGCGAAGACACCGACACAGACCCGGGGGGACGCGGATGACAGCCAGTCGTGACAGCCGAGACGGACGCATCGTCACCTTCTACTCGTACAAGGGCGGTACCGGCCGCACCATGGCGCTGGCCAACACCGCCTGGATCCTCGCGGCCAACGGCAAGCGGGTCCTCGCCGTGGACTGGGACCTGGAGGCCCCGGGCCTGCACCGCTTCTTCCACCCCTTCCTGGACCCCTCCACCCTGGGGGCGACCACCGGGGTCATCGACCTGATCAGCGAGTACGCCTGGGCGGCCACCAGCCCCGTGCAGCGCGCCGCCGACTGGCACAAGGACTACGCGCGGATACAGCCGCACGCCGTCTCCCTCACCCCGGAGACCCACGGCTGGGAGTTCCCCGACGGCGGCACCCTCGACTTCGTCTCGGCGGGCCGGCAGAACCGCGAGTACTCGGCGACCGTGTCGACCTTCGACTGGGACAACTTCTACGACCGGCTCGGCGGCGGCCTCTTCTTCGACGCGCTGCGCGCCGACATGAAGGCCAACTACGACTACGTCCTGATCGACAGCCGCACCGGCCTGTCCGACATCGCCGACATCTGCACCGTCCACCTCCCCGACGTCCTCGTCGACTGCTTCACCCTGTCCGACCAGTCCATCGACGGTGCCGCCTCGGTGGCCCGGCAGATCGACGAGCGGTTCAACGACCGCGGGATCAAGATCTACCCGGTCCCGATGCGCATCGACGAGGGCGAGAAGGAGAAGGCCGACGCGGGCCGGGCCCTGGCCCGGCTGAAGTTCGACCGCTTCCCCAACGGCCTGGTCGGGGACGAACTGACCTCGTACTGGGGCGCGGTGGAGATCCCGTACCGCCCCTACTACGCCTACGAGGAGACCCTGGCCACCTTCGGCGACGAGGCGGGGCTCACCAACTCCCTGCTGTCCGCCTTCGAGCGGCTCACCACGGTGGTCACCGGGGGCGAGATCACCTCCATGCCGGTGATCGGCGAGGAGGTGCGGCTGCGGATCCGGGACGCCTTCACCCGGCGCCGCCCGGCGCTGCCCGCCGACCTGTTCCTCTCCTACGTCGCCGAGAACCGGATGTGGGCCGACTGGATCGAGTCGGTGCTCACCCGGGCCGGTTTCCGGGTCGTCCCCAAGGACGTCTCCGCCGAGCGCGCGCCCGACGCGGCCGCCCGCGACACCCTCGGCGGGACGGGCCTCGGCGCGGACACCGCGGCCCGGACCGTGGTGCTGCTCTCCAGCGCCTACCTCAAGTCGGCCCGGGCCGTGGACGTGTGGAACCGGGCGGCCGCCGAGGACCCGACCGGGGGCAGGCGCCACCTGGTGCCGCTGCGGGTGGGCGACGTACGCCTGGCCACGCCGTACATCGACCGCAACCCGGTGGACCTGTTCCGGCTCGACGAGGTGCACGCCACGGCCGCGCTGCTGCGCGCGGTGGAGCGGCCGACGGCGCTCGCGGACACCGTCGCCGGCGCCTCCCAGCCCGGCCCCCGCTTCCCCGGCACGGTCCCGAAGATCTGGAACGCGCCGCCCCGCAACCCCGGGTTCACCGGCCGGTCCATCGTGCTGGAGCGGATGCGCGACCAGCTCGGCGGCGGCATGGCCGTGGTGCTGCCGCAGCCGCAGACCCTGTACGGGCTCGGCGGCGTGGGCAAGACCCAGGTGGCGCTGGAGTACGTGCACCGGTTCATGGCCGACTACGACCTGGTCTGGTGGATCTCCTCGGAGCAGACGGACGACGTGGTCGCGGCCCTCGCGGAGCTGGCCGTACGGCTGGGCGCGCAGACCGGCGAGGACATGTCGGCCGCCTCCCTGGAGGCGATCGACCTGCTGCGGCGCGGGGTGCCGTCCTCGCGCTGGCTGCTGGTCTTCGACAACGCGGACGATCCCGAGACGCTGAAGCGGTTCTTCCCGCCGGGCGGCCCGGGGCACGTGCTGGTGACCTCGCGCAACCAGTCCTGGTCCCAGTACGGGGACGCGCTGCCGGTGGACGTGTTCCTGCGCGAGGAGTCCATCGAGCACCTCCAGCGCCGCGCGCCGGGGCTCACCCAGGAGGACGCCGAGCAGGTGGCCGTGGCGGTGGGCGACCTGCCGCTGGCCGTCGAGCAGGCGGGCGCCTGGATCGCGGAGACGGCGACGCCGGTGTCCGCGTACCTGGAGCAGCTGGCCGAGCAGACCGCGCGGGTGCTGGGCCTGAACCAGCCCGCCGGGTACCCGCAGCCCGTGGCGGCGACGTGGAACGTGTCGATCGAGCGGCTCCAGTCCCGGTCCCCCGCCGCCGTGCGGCTGCTCCAGCTGTGCGCGTTCTTCGCGCCGGAGCCGATATCGGCGAACCTGCTCTACAGCAAGGAGATGATCGACGCGCTCAAGCCGTACGACTCCTCGCTCCAGGAGAAGCTGGTGCTGGGCCGGGTGATCCGGGAGATCGGCCGGTTCGCGATGGCCAAGGTCGACCAGGTCGGCAACAGCATCCAGGTGCACCGGCTGGTCCAGGCGGTGATCCGGGCCCAGCTGTCGGAGGAGGAGCAGCGGGAGGCGCGGCACGCGGTGCACCGGATCCTGGCGGGTGCCCGGCCGGACGACGACGAGCCGATAGACAACCCGGAGACCTGGCCGCGGTTCAACACGATCTGGCCGCACCTGAATCCGTCGGAGGCCCGGTTCTGCGTGGAGCCGGAGACCCGGCGGCTGCTGATCGACCGGGTGCGGTACCTGTGGAAGCGCGGTGACTTCAAGGCGGCGTACGCGCTGGGCGAGGAACTGCGCGAGGCGTGGCGGGAGATGCTGGGCAGCGACGACCTCCAGTACCTGTACCTGCGGTTCCACCTGTCGAACATCCTGCGCTCGCAAGGCCGGTTCGTGGAGGCCAAGGAGCTGGACGAGGTGACGCTGGAGCGGCAGCGGGCCGCGCTGGGCCCCTCGCACCCGCACACGTACATGACCACCAGCGGTCTGGCGATGGACCTGGGCGCGCTGGGCCGGTACGGGGAGGCGATGGAGCTGGCGACGGCCGCGCACGAGGGCTTCGGGCAGATCTTCCACGACGCGCACCCGCGCACCCTGGCCGCGGCGAACAACCTGGCGCTGAACCTGCGGATGGTCGGGCAGTACGCGCGGGCCCGGGAGATCGACCAGGAGGTCTTCGACCGGCGCACCGAGGTACTGGGCACCGACCACCCGTACACCCTGTCCTCGGCGCAGAACCTGGCCCGTGACCTGCGCGAGGTGGGCCGGTACGACGATTCGGTGCAGCTGCTGAGCCGCACGTACGAGATCTACAAGCGGCAGCTGGGCCGGGCGTTCCCGGGCACGCTGTCGGCGGCGAAGAACCTGGCGGTGTCGCTGCGGCGGGCCGGGGAGCTGGAGAACGCGCTGCGGCTGACGACCGCGACCCGCAACCGGTACCGGGCCAAGTACACCTCGGTCAACCCGGACCTGCTGGCGTGCGAGCTGAACCTGGCGTCGGACCTGTTCGCGACGGGTGATCCGGGGGCGGCGCGGGACCTGGCGCAGGAGGTGGTGGACGAGTACATGAAGGTGCCGGGCGAGAAGCACCCGTACACCCTGGCGGCGGTCAACAACCTGGCGGTCTTCCACTGGGGCACGGGCGCCGCCGACACGGCGGAGACGATGCTGCGGCAGACGATCCGCGTCATGCGCGAGGTACTGGGCGACGACCACCCGCACACCATCTTCGCGCACCTGAACCTGGCCAACGCGCGGGCCGATCTGGGCGACCCGGAGGGGGCGCTGGAGCTGGAGCGGATCGCGGTGGTGCGGCTGCGCGAGGCGCTCGGGGCGCACCATCCGGAGACCCTGGCGTGCGCGTCGAACATGGCGGTCAGCCTGGACATGATGGGCCGCAAGGAGGAGGCGGCCCGGGTGCGGGCGGAGGCGGTGGCCGAACTGACGCGGCTGCTCGGGGAGGACCACGGTCTGACCCGGTACGCGCGTGACGAGCGGCGGGTCCACCGGGACCTGGAGCCGCTCGCGGTGTGATCCGACGGCGGGCGGCGGGGCTTCGCGGTCCCGCCGCCCGGGAACGAGCGCAGGGGGCGCCGTGACCGAGAGCATGACCTTTCGCAACGAGGACCTGCCGGCCCTCTTCCACCACACCGACCAGGCGGCGGTCTCCCGGCAGCGGGAGTCCACCCGGGCCACGCGCGCCCAGCTGTTCCTGCTGGTCGCGGCGGCCGGGGCCGCAGCCCTGCCGGCCGGGCCCGCGGTCGGCGGGCTGCACGTGTTCGCCGCGCTGAGCGCGCTGGCGTACGCGGGGGTGCTGGCCGTGGGCGTACGGGCGACGCGACGGCGGGCCCGTCCGCAGTGGCAGCTCAACCGCAGCGCGGCCGAGTTCATCAAGTCCCTGGCGTGGCGCTACGCCGTGCACGGGGCGCCCTTCGGGTCCGGGGCCGTCGCACCGGAGGAGGTGTACCGGGCGCGGCTGGAGAAGGGGCTGGACGAGCTGCGGAAGATGGGCTGGCGGGATCCGCGGCCGGCGGGCCTGGTCCCGGAGGGGGCGGAGGTCACCGGGGCGATGCGGCGGCTGCGGGGGCTGGACTACCAGGTGCGCCGGGAGACGTACGTCCGGGACCGGCTGATCGAGCAGCGCGACTGGTACCGGCGCCGGAGCGAGGGGGCGCGGCGGACGACGGCGCTGTGGTCGTGGACGATCGTGCTGCTGACCTGTCTGGCGCTGCTGCTGGCGTTGCTGGGGGCCTTCGGCTCGGGTCCGGGGCCCGGGGCCGCGGGGCTGCTGAGCGCGGCCGCGGCGGCGGGGATCGCCTGGAACGAGGTGCGCCGCCGCCATCCGCTGATCGAGGCGCACACGCTGATCGAGCAGGACCTGGCGGCGATGATGGTGGTGATGCAGACGACGATCACGGAGTCGGAGTGGCCGTCGGCCGTGTGGGAGACGGAGCGGTACGTGTCGCCGCAGCACACGGACTGGCTGGCCCGGCACAGTAGTTGAGGCCGTGGCGGGGTGTGGCCCGGCGGCGGCTCAGTCGCGGGTCACGCCCTCGCGCCAGATGACGGTGACGGGTTTGCCGAGGGCCCGGGCGTAGGCGACGATCTCGCCGGTGCCGCCGTGCCCGCGTGCGGGGAGGCCGTCCCAGACGGCGACGAGCCGGTCGCAGCAGTCGGCGATGTAGGTGCCGGCGGCGTAGTAGGCCTCGTCGGTGGAGCGGGGGAAGGCCATCCGGACCTCCTGGGCGGCGCGGCGCCTCAGCCGCCGGTAGGCGGCGAGGGCGCCGGGGTCCTCGAAGGTGTCCTCGTAGTCGCCGCTGGGGATCACGACGGTGAGGTCGGCGCCGTATTCCAGGGCGAGGGCGGCGAAGAGCTGGTCGGCTCCGTCGGCGAGGCTGGAGAAGGCCTCCAGGGGGCCCTGGTGGCCGCCGAGGACGGCCCGCAGGCCCTGCTCCACGTGACCGAGCACCTCGTCGGGAATCGACCGGTGCCCGGTCACGCCGATGCGCTTCATCCGAGTTCCTCCCCCGTGGACGCCCTGGACATCCTGGACATCCTCCCAGAAGGAGGGAGGACGTCCAGGGGGCCTGCGCCGGGGGCGCCGGTCAGTAGACGCTGACGCCGTAGGCGTTCAGGGCTTCGACGACGGGCTGGAAGAAGGTGGTTCCGCCCGAGGAGCAGTTGCCGCTGCCTCCGGAGGTGAGGCCGACGGCGCGGGTGCCGGAGTAGAGGGGGCCGCCGCTGTCGCCGGGTTCGGCGCAGACGTTCGTCCTGATCATCCCGTAGACGATGTCCCCGCCGCCGTAGTTCACGGTGGCGTTGAGGCCGGTGACGGAGCCGCTGCGGGTGCCGGTGGTGGAGCCGCGGCGGGTGACGGACATGCCGGTGGTGGCGTTGACGGCGCTGGTGATGTCCTGGCCGCCGACGGTGCCGGGCGGGACCGGGCTGTTGCTGGCGTACTTGACGAGGCCGTAGTCGTTGTTCGGGAAGCTGGAGCCGGCGGTGCTGCCGAGGACGGTGGTGCGGCCGGAGTTGCTCCACCAGGTGCCGGCGCCTTCGGTGCAGTGCCCGGCGGTCAGGGCGTAGTAGTTGGAGCCGCTGCGGACGTTGAAGCCGAGCGAGCAGCGCCAGCTGCTGGCGTAGATGGCGTCGCCGCCGGAGAGCAGCTTGGTCAGTTTGCCTGGGGTGCGTTCGATGCGCAGCGCGGCGGCGTCGGCGCCCGCCTCGCGGCGGATTCTGGCGATGTCCGCGGCGGTGACGGTGGAGTCGGCGGTGACCACGAGGGTCCCGGTGGCGGGATCGGTGTGCCAGGCGGTGCCCGCGACGTCGGCGCGCAGGACGGAGGCTCCCGCGGCGGCGAGCCGGGCGGCGCCGAAGCCCGTGCCGTCGTCGTCCGCGCTGGCGGCGGTGGGGGTGGCGAGGGCCGCCGTGGCGGCCAGGCCGGCGGCCAGGGCGAGCAGCCGGAGGCGGGTGGTGCTGTTGGTCCTCACTTCACGTCCTCCCGGGTGGGGGTCGGGGGCCCGGCTCGGGTGGGGGTGCCGGAGCCCGTGAGCGGCGGTGGGGGCAACTGGGGGCGCACGGCCGGGTAGCCGTACGACTCGACGTGGCCCTGACAAGTCCGCCGGGTGACGCTGAACGGGAGTGTCCTGGCGTCAGCCGGCGGCGGCAAGGGCGCCTTTCAGCCGTCGCTCCCCGGCGGCGACCTCGAAGGGCAGCGTGTTCCCGGGCGGCGGGAACGGGCAGATGAAGTGGTCGGCGAAGGCGCAGGGCGGGAGTTGGGCGCGGTTGAGGTCCACGGTGACGGACCCGTCCGGGGAGGGGCTGCCGGGGTGCAGGAAGCGGAAGCGGTAGCTGGAACCACCGCTGGTGGCGTCGCCGAAGACGGCCCAGAGGCTGCCGTCGTCCTCGTCGACGGCCACCTGGAGGGCGTACGGGGCGCCGGCGCGGGTGAAGGTCAGCTCGCCGCCCAGGCCGAGGCCGCGGGCGCGCCCGTCGGCGTTCTCCACCTCGACGGTCCGCCGCTCCGGGTAGGGGCGAAAGCGCCCCGGCAGGACGAAGTCCGGGTCGTAGGGCGTGGCCTCGATGCCGCCGAAGGCGCGCCGGGCCGCGGCGGCGGGGTCGTAGACGCGGACCGCCCACTGCCCCTCGCGCCGGATCACCACGAGCCGCACCTCCCCGGCCGAGAGGCGGGCGAGCGCGGGCCGTCCCTCGTCCGCGGCGAGGGCGGCCTCCCCTGTGAGGGAGTGCCCGTCGAGTGCGACGCCGTCCGCCGCAGAAGCGGTCAGGACGACCCCGCCGTCACGGGCGCGCCAGTGACCCGGAACGGCCGGAAGTCGACCTTCCGGGTAGTCGGCGAGCCAGTGGGTCCCCGTCAGGGCGAGGGGTCCGTAGGGGGCCGAGACGGCGGCCACCCGCTGCTCGTGCCACTCCCGCCATGCCGTGCCGGCCGTGTCGTCGCTCATGCCGCTCAGCCCTTCCCCCACCGGCCGGACGGGAACCTCCCGGTAACCCGTCCGGACCTGAGGGAACTGACGACGACTCAGGGAGCGGTCCCAGTCAGTCGCAGCCGCAGTTGCAGTCGCAGCAACCGCCGCCTCCGCCCCCGCTGCCGCCACCACTGCCCCCGGTGCCGCCGTGGGTGGGGTTGCCGTCGCAGCACTCGCAGCACTCGCAGGCGTCGCACCACGGGTCGCGCTTCTTGCGGGACCAGGGGCCCTCGTGCTCCGTGCAGCAGAGCTGACAGGTGCAGAACATCCAGGTGGCCATCGCGCAGCCGGCCAGCAGCCCGCGGCGCGGCTTCTGCGGGGGCACCCCGCCGTGACCGCCGCCTCCCGGGCCCCACGGACCTCCGGGACCCATCGGCGGCGGCATCCCCGGCCCGCCCGGGGCGTACGGGCCCTGCTGGTTCCCCTGGTGGTGCCCGCCGTACGGTCCGCCCTGCTGGTTCCCGCCGTACTGACCGCCGTACGGTCCGCCCTGCGGTCCGCCGTACGGTCCGCCCTGTGGGGCCCCGAAGCCCTGCCCGGCGGAGTTCGCGGCGGCGTGCCCGCACGAGGAGGCACCGAACGCCCGGTCCACCGAGGTGCGCAGCTCGTGCACCAGCAGCCGGTGGGCGAGCCCCGCGTCGGCGAACTCCACCTCGCGCAGGGCCAGCCGGATGCCGTGCAGGGCGTCGTCGCACAGCCGGCGCGCCTCCGCGAGCGGGGTGCCGGTGGCCGTGAGCGGGTTCCAGGCGCCGGCCTCGGCGTCCGCGGCCCGGTCCTCGACGGCGTCCAGCAGGTGCGCGAGCCGCCCGAAGTAGCGGCCGGCCTCGGCGAGGGGCGCGGCGTTGCCTGGCCGCCCCGCGAGGACCGCGGTATGAGCGAAGGCGGCCGCGGTGGCGGTCTCCGTCGGCTCGGTGACCACCAGCACCGGCGTGCCGATCCCCGCCAGGGTCTCGATGCCGCCCTGGCGGTCCACGGCGTCCACGAGCACCGCCGTGTCGAAGCCGAGCGAGGCCCCGGTGCGGGCCCCGGCCCGGTCCCAGCCCCGGGCGACCTTGCGCGCGGCGGCGGCGATCGGGGCCCGGGCCAACAGGCCGTCCCGGTCGGCCACGTGGTCCCGCACCTTCGCCGAGGCCAGCACCAGCGAGACGGCCGCCGCGAGCCGGGCGCCCTCACCGTTGGCCACCGGCGCGGTGCGCATGCCGCGCAGCGGGCAGGGCCCGGCGGTGCGCCGGGCGCCGGGGAGCGGACCGGACTGAGCCTCCGTCAGAACGGAGACGAGCAGACCGTCGTAGTTGGTGACGATCCTGGCGAACTGGCCGTGGTCACCGCGAAGTGCCAGGCAGAGACCGCACAGATGGGCCATCCACTCCGCTTTGAAGCGCTCGCCCAGCCGGTGCGCGCAGGGTCTGACTATGCCGAACAACCGCTTCCCCCGTGTGTCATACGCGTGTTTCCGGGGCATCGTATCCAGCCAGGCGGATCACTCGTACGCCCCAGCGCCTCACCCTTCCGGCGGCGGCGGTCGTATTTTCACTCAGTCAGCAGCGGTAGCGACCGGGAAGCTCGACCTTGCAACGGATGTTCTGCACCAGTCCCGTCACGAAACCTCTGCGCGGCGGCTATCCACTTGGCGCGTTGTCAGCATCATGGACGACCATAGGGGCAGCGGAGAAAAGACAGACTGGCCACGGTGAAAGGAGGCGTCCATGGGTTCGGTACGCAAGGCGAGTGCCTGGTTGGGTCTCGTAGAGGACAGCGACGACGAGCGGTACTACGACGACGACTACGCGGAGGCGGTGGAGCGCCAGCAGGGCTCGGTCTCCGGCCCCGGCGACCAGTGGGTCACCGACCCCCGCGTGAAGGTGGCGTCGGACTCCGCGGTCGAGCGCGGCCGGCGCATCGCGACCGTGACCCCGGACGGCTTCCGCGACGCGCGCGGGATCGGCGAGCTGTTCCGCGAGGGCGTGCCGGTCATCGTGAACCTGTCGTCCATGGACCCCACCGACGCCAAGCGCGTCGTCGACTTCGCGGCCGGCCTGACCTTCGGTCTGCGCGGGTCGATCGAGCGGGTGGCGACCAGGGTCTTCCTCCTGACCCCGGCCGACACCCAGATCGTCAGCGGCGAGGCGGGCGGCCGCGCCCGCGACTTCTTCAACCAGAGCTGATCAAGGCACTCACCGGCCTACCGGAAGGCGTCGAGCCCGGTGAGCGCCTTGCCCAGGACCAGCTGGTGCATCTCGACGGTCCCCTCGTAGGTGAGCACCGACTCCAGGTTGGTGGCGTGCCGCATGACGGGGTACTCCAGGGAGATCCCGTTGGCCCCGAGGATGGTCCGCGCGGTGCGGCAGATGTCGATGGCCTCGCGGACGTTGTTGAGCTTGCCGAAGCTGATCTGCTCCGGCCGCAGGGTGCCCGCGTCCATGCGCCGGCCCAGGTGGTGGGCGAGCAGGATGCCCTTGTGCAGTTCCAGGGCCATGTCGGAGAGCTTGGCCTGGGTGAGCTGGAAGCCGCCGATCGGCCGGCCGAACTGCTCCCGCGTCTTCGCGTAGTCGAGCGCCGCTTCGAAGCTGGCGCGCGCCGCGCCCATGGAACCCCAGATGATCCCGTACCGCGCGTGGCTGAGGCAGCCCAGCGGTCCCTTGAGCCCCGTGACACCCGGCAGCACCGCGTCCGCGGGCAGCCGTACGTCGTCCAGCACCAGCTCGCTCGTCACCGACGCGCGCAGCGACCACTTGTGCTTGATCTCCGGCGCGGAGAAGCCGGAGCTGTCGGTGGGGACGGCGAAGCCGCGGATCCCCTCGTCGGTCTGGGCCCAGACGACGGCCACGGCGGCCACCGAGCCGTTGGTGATCCACATCTTGCGGCCGTTCAGCACCCAGTCGGAGCCGTCGCGCTTGGCGTACGTGCGCATCGCGGCCGGGTCGGAGCCGATGTCGGGCTCGGTCAGCGCGAAGCAGCCGATCAGCTCGCCCGCGGCCATGCCGGGCAGCCAGCGCTGCTTCTGCTCCTCGGAGCCGTACTTCCAGATCGCGTACATGGCGAGGGAGCCCTGTACGGAGACCAGCGAGCGGATCCCGGAGTCCGCGGCCTCCAGCTCCAGGCAGGCCAGGCCGTACTGGACGGCGCTCGCGCCGGCGCACCCGTAGCCGGTCAGGGACATGCCGAGGGCGCCGATGGAGCCGAGCTCCCGGGCCAGCTCGCGGATCTGCGGGAGCTCCCCGTCCTCGTACCACTGGGCGATGTGGGGCAGGACCCGGTCGGCGGCCCAGGAGCGGACCGTGTCGCGGACGGCGAGGTCCTCGGGGCCGAGCAGCTCGTCGAGTCCGAGCGGATCGGTGGGGGCGAACGGGGTCTTCGGCGCGGACAAGGGGGCCTCCCGGCGGCCACGTGGGGCGGAACCTAGCGGTGCAAGTTTGTCGCCGGTCCGGCCCCGGGTCCACCCCCGGCTTGCGCCGGAGGCCCCGGTCAGCCCTGGCGGCCGGGCCTGCCGCCGACCGCCGGATCGCGTTCGGGCTGTGCCGGGGCCGGGATCCGCGCCCCGGCGGCCGGCCGGTCCGGTCCCGAGGGCTGCGCGGGCACGCGTACGGGGGTCCCGGCCTCCGCGTCCGCCGCGCCGCATGCGGAGGGCTCGGAGTGGTCCATGGTGCGCGGCAGCCTCAGCGCCATCACGGCGCCCGCGAGCAGCAGGCAGGCACTGACCACGAGGCTGACGTGCAGCCCGTGGACGAAGGAGTTCCGGGCGGCCGCGTAGAGGGACTCCCCCGCCGGACCACCGAGGTGGGCGGCGATCTGGTAGGCCTCGCCGAGGGAGTTCGCGGCGCCCGCCGCGTCCTCGGCGTCGACCCCCGGGACGTCCAGCAGGCCGGGCCGGTAGGCGGCGTTCATCACGCTGCCGAGCAGGGCGATGCCGATGCCCGCACCGAGCTGGTACGAGGTCTCGCCTATGGAGGCGGCGCCGCCGGCGGTGTCCGCCGGCGCCTCGCTCAGCATGGACTCGTACGCGGCGAAGAGGGTGGTCTGGAGCCCGAAGCCGAGCAGGATGAAGCCCACGGTCAGCAGGACGGGCCGGTCGTGCTGGCCCATCAGCGTCAGCAGCAGCACGGCCCCGGCGGTGAGCACGAAACCCAGCGAGACCATGGTGCGCGGGCCGACCCGCTGGAGGGTGTAGGAGCCGGTGGCACCGGCGGCCATGGCGGCGAAGGTGAGCGGCAGCAGCCGCAGGCCGGTCTCCAGCGGGCTGAGCTCCAGCACCAGCTGGAGGTACTGGACGGCGAGCAGCTCCAGGCCGACCAGCGCCAGCATGGCGAGCACGATGCAGCCGACGGAGGTGGAGAAGGCGGCCCGGGCAAACATCCGCATGTCGATCAGCGGGTGCTCGCGCCGCTTCTGCCGGCGTACGAAGAGGACCAGCACCAGCACGCCGAGCGCCAGCGGGACCAGCGCCTCGGGGTCGGTGAGCCGGCGTTCCGCGCCGAGGTGCTTGATGCCGAGCACCGCTCCCAGCACGCCGGCGGCGGCCATCAGAGCGCCGAGCACGTCCCAGGGCCCGTCGGCCGCGCCCCTGGACTCGGGCAGCAGCCAGCGGCCGACCGGGAGGATCAGCGCCATCAGCGGGATGTTGATCAGGAAGACGGAGCCCCACCAGAAGTGCTGGACGAGGAACCCGCCGAGTACGGGGCCGCTGGCGGCGCCGATCGCGGCGACGGCGGTCCAGATGCCGATGGCCAGGGCCCGCTCCCGCCGGTCGGGGAAGACCTGGCGCAGGATCGACAGGGTGGCCGGCATGATCATCGCCCCGCCGATGCCGAGCAGGGCGCGCGCGGCGATCAGGACCTGGGCGTTGTCGGCGAGCGCGGCGATCGCGGAGGCGACGCCGAAGAGGGTGTAGCCGAGGAGCAGGATCCGGCGTCGGCCGACCCGGTCGCCGAGGGTGCCGAAGAGGATCAGGAGCGCGGCGCAGACCAGCGGGTAGGCGTCCACGATCCACAGCAGCTCCTGCGCGCCGGGGCGCAGGTCCTCGGTGACGGAGGGGACGGCCACGTGCAGGATCGTCGCGTCGAGCGCGACGAGCACGAGGCTGACGCACAGGACGGCCAGGACGACCCACCGGTTGGCCCCGCCGGAGGCGGCGGAGAGCCGATGCCAGAGGGAGGGCTTCCTGTCGCCGGCCGTGTTCGTCCCCGACATGCATGTACCTCCCAGGTGGTCCCTCGCACTCGGCGGACAGCGTCGTGGGTCGCCGCGGGTGGTGCGCTGTGCGGCGTCACGGGGTCCGGCATCGACACGCGAGTGAAGGGTCAGCGTACGCGAGTTCGCGTGTCCGACACGTGGTCAAGCTCTCATCCCGGCGGCGACCCCCGTGTGGTGTGCGCCACTCGTCCCGTTCCGCCCTCCCCCCGCGCGCACGCCCGTTCACGCTCCGTGGTGACCATGCCGTTCCGGCCGTTCCGTTTCGGTCTGCCGCGGCGTCGATACTCGTCCCCGTGACAACTGTGCCCGTTGACGACGCTCCCGCGAAGTACCCCGGACCGCGCCGTGCCGCGCCGGCGCTCGCCGCCTTCGCCGCGGTGCGGCTGCTGGTGCTGGCGGTGCTCGCGCTGTGGTGCGCGGCCGCCGGCAGCAGCCCGCACACCCTGCTGTCGGCCCGCTGGGATTCGCTCTGGTACGCGCGGATCGCGGCCGAGGGGTACGGGTACGAGGTGGTCCTGCCGAGCGGGGCCGTCCATTCGAACCTCGCCTTCTTCCCACTGCTGCCGTGGCTGGAGCGGCTGGTGGCGGCGCCCACCGGACTCTCGTACGGCTCGGCGGGGCTCGTGGTCTCCGCGGTGGCGGGGCTCGCCGCCGCGTGGGGGATCTTCGCCGTCGCCGACCGGCTCCACGGGCGGCGCGCCGGGGTGCTCGCGGTGGCGCTGTGGGCGGCGCTCCCGGTGGGGATCGTGCAGTCCATGGCGTACAGCGAGTCCCTGTTCACGGCCCTGGCCGCCTGGGCGCTGTACGCGGTGCTGCGCGGGCGGTGGGTCGTGGCGGGCCTGCTCGCGGCGGGGGCGGGGCTGACCCGGCCGGTCGGGGCGGCGGTGGTCGCGGCGGTGTGGGTGGCGGCCGCCCTGGCCTGGCGGCGCGGGGAGCGGTCGTGGCGGACGGCGCTCGGGGTGCTGCTGGCCCCGCTGGGCGCGGCGGCGTACGCGCTGTGGGTGGGGGCCCGGACGGGCGGGGGGCTGACGGGCTATCTGGCCGTACAGGCGGGGTGGGGCAACGGCTTCGACGGCGGCTGGGCGTTCGCCCGGTTCATCGGGGCCCGGCTGGCCTCGCCCGCCTTCCCCGCCGGCGTGGGACTGATCGCCGGGGTGCTGCTGGTGCTGTGGCTGTACCGGCTGTGCGTGCGCGACCGGCAGCCGGCCGCGCTGCTGGTGTACTGCGGGATCGTGGTGGCGCTGGCGCTGTGCGCCTCCGGCTACTTCGGCTCCAAGCCCCGGCTGCTCCTGCCGGCGTTCCCCCTGGTGCTGCCGGTGGCGGCGGCCCTGGCACGGGGGCGGACCGGGCGGGCGGCGGCCGCGGTGGGCGGCCTGGCGCTGGTGTCGGCGGTGTACGGGGCCTTCTGGCTGAACGGTTCGGGCCCGCCGTAGGCCCCGGACCGTCCGGGGCGGCACCCGGATGGCCGGGTGCCCGGATGCCCGGGCACCCGGCGCCCGCTGCGGCCATGATCACGGAATGAGGCATTCCAATCCATGATTGCGCAAAGGAATTGAGCTGCGGCAATAAATCCCGTGTAAGTATGCCGATAATTGCGGTGGCGGC
Source organism: Streptomyces sp. NPDC043896 (assembly GCF_056435605.1). Lineage (NCBI taxonomy): Bacteria > Bacillati > Actinomycetota > Actinomycetes > Kitasatosporales > Streptomycetaceae > Streptomyces > Streptomyces sp. NPDC043896. Next base: position 51,049 of record NZ_JBWKEE010000026.1, on the reverse strand, counting down.
ATCCCCGGAGTTGAATCCGAAAAGTTCCAACAAGTGCCGGAACAGAGGGAATTAAGTACCGCGTGAGACGCACTCCACATCACATGGTCATCACAAAGCGCGCGATTCGCCCGGCCTGCGCTTCGACGCGCGGTAACGTCGATTGAGTGCGTACTGACCAAATGCTTGCCCGTCTGGAGCCGGTGTTCGCCCGGCTCGACCGGGAACCAGAGCGACCGGCTCATCTGCAAACCCCGCAGATGAGCCGGCACCGCATCGTGCTCCTCTCCACGACCCTCGCCTTCTACGCGGTGACCGTCGTGGCCGTGCTGACGACCTCCTGGCTCGTCCGCCTGGACTGGCAGATCATGTTCTTCCGGCCCTACGAGCAGTGGCCGCAGGTACACGCCTTCCTCGACTACCTCGTCGTGCTCGGCCAGCGCGGACCCACCGCGGTGATGGTCGCGGCCTGGCTCGGCTGGCGCTCCTGGCGCCAGCACACCCTGCGCCCGCTGATCGCACTCGGCGTGGCGCTCCTGCTGCTCAACATCACCGTGGGCTCCGTCAAGCTCGGCCTCGGCCGGCTCGGCCCGCACTACGCCACCCAGATCGGCTCCGCCGAACTCTTCGCCGGCGGCGATATATTTCCTTCCGGCCACACCGCCAACGCCGTCGTGACCTGGGGAATCCTCGCCTACCTGGCCTCCACCAGCGTCACCCGCCGCGTGCTGTCCGTGGTCTCGGCGGTCGTCTCGCTGAGCGTCGGCGCCACCACCGTGTACCTCGGCACCCACTGGGTGAGCGACGTGCTCCTCGGCTGGATGGCCGGACTGCTCATCATGCTGGCGCTGCCCTGGTTCGAGCCGCTCATCGGCCGCACCGAGGCCTACGTCTTCGCCCTGCGCGAGCAGTGGCGCCGCCGGCTGGAGGACGGCCGGTTCTCCGAACCGGTCGCCGCCGCCCTCACCCCCCTGCTCTCCGCCGGCGGGAAGTGGCAGCCCGGACGCACCCCCGCCGCCGGCGAGGCCGGGACCCCGGCCTCCGCCGCCACCCAGGCCCCCGCCGGACACTCCCCCGCGCTGCGCCCCGCCGGGCACGCGCACCAGGTCTCCCGGCAGCACGTCATCCGCTCCGAGCGCACCCCGCTCACCCCGGGCGGCAGCCGCCGCCCCGCGCACACCGAGCGGACGGCCCCCCGGGGCGCCTCGGCCCGCCCGGCCACCGGCGGCTGACCCGGCGCGGGGACGGTACGCACAACCCACCCCGCAACACTCGTCCCGCGCGAACGGCGGGCCGGTCCACCCGACCGGCCCGCCGTCGGCGTTCATATGCCCGGACACGTCACCCCGCTGAGCGGATGTTCCTCCGTACCGGGTCACGCTTGTGTCACGGGTTGTCGACGGCCGCCACCGGTATTCCCGCCTTTGCGGAATCGTTTCGAATTCCGCCGGAGCAGGCGGAATCGGAGGGGGCCGACTTACTCCCCTTACTCCCCCGCGGGTTCCACGGCACGGCCCAGCAGATCCCTCAGACCCCGGATCCGGTCCGCCAGCTCGGGCGGCTCGACGACCTCGAACTCACAGCCGAGCATCATGACGTGAATCACCAGGACGTCGAGGCTCACCGCCCCGGTGCGCAGCAGGCAGCTCTCCGCGCCGTCCGGCTCCACCACCCCGTCGGCCGGCCCCACGAACCGCGCCGCCTCCGCGGCCGGGACCCGCAGCCGCACCACCGCCTGCGCCGCGTAGGCGCGCTGCGACACGCCCCGGGAGACGTACGCCGCGAGGTCCTCGGCGGGCGCCGGACGCGGCACGAACCGCGGGCCGTGCGGGGGGCGGGGCTCGATCCGGTCGGCGCGGAAGGTCCGCCAGTCCTCGCGGTCCAGGTCCCAGGCGACGAGGTACCAGCGCCGCTCGGTGCACACGAGCCGGTGCGGCTCGACCACGCGCCGGCTGACGCTCCCGCCGTGGTCCCGGTAGCCGAAGCGGAGCCGCTCGCCGTCCCGGCACACGGCGGCGAGCTCGGTGAGCACGGCGGGATCGACGGTGTCGCGGCCGGGCCCGCGCAGCATGGGCACGGTGAACTCGTTGAGCGCCGACACCCGTCGGCGCAGCCGCGACGGGAGCACCTGCTCCAGCTTGGCGAGCGCCCGTACGGAGGCCTCCCCGATCCCCTCGACGCCGTTGCCGGCGGCCGTGCGCAGCCCGACGGCGACGGCGACGGCCTCGTCGTCGTCCAGCAGCAGCGGCGGCAGCTCGGCCCCGGCCCCCAGCTGGTACCCGCCGCCGGTGCCGGGGCTGGCGTTCACCGGGTACCCGAGCTCGCGCAGCCTCTCGACGTCCCGCCGTACGGTGCGGGGCGTGACCCCGAGCCGGGCGGCGAGGTCGGGCCCGGTCCATTCCCGGTGGGCCTGCAACAGCGAAAGCAGGCGCAGCAGTCGCGCGGAGGTCTGGGGCACGCCCCCAGTGTGCCCGGTGGACGGGAGGCCGCGGTCAGCGAGCCCGGGCCGACGCCGAAGCCGCCGGGGCCGGCGGACGCACGGGGGACGGGCGCACAGGAGCCGGAGCCGGTACGGACGGGCGCACGGGAGCCGACGCCGACGGTGCCGACGCAGCCGGAGCCGGTACGGACGGAGCCGGCGGGGCCGGGGCCGTCGGGCGCACGGGAGCCGGAGCCGACGCAGCCGGAGCCGGTACGGACGGAGCCGCCGGGGCCGGAGCCGCCGGGGCCGCCGGGGCGGGCGGCTTCTGGGGTGCGGGCACCGGGGTGCCCGGGGGGAGGGTGAGGAGGAGCCCCACCTTCAGCCGGGACGGGGTCTCGCCGACGCCCGCGCGGTTCGCCTCGTACAGCGCCCGCCAGCCGCCGGGGACCCGGTACCGGCGGGCGATGCCGTCCAGCGAGTCCCCGGTCCGCACCACGTGCATCCGCCCCGCCAGCCCGTACCGCTTCGCGCACACCGGCCACGCCTCCCACCCCTGCACCGCCAGCAGCTCCTCCGCGACCCGGATCTGCTGCTCCCGGCTCGCCAGGTCCGCCCGCGCCGCGAACGCCAGTCCCCCGTACTCCTCCCACGTCGGCTGCCAGAACTGCAGGCCCCCGTAGAAGCCGTTGCCCGTATTCACCGCCCAGCGCCCGCTGCTCTCGCAGTCCGCGACGCAGTCCCACGGCCACGCACCGCCCGGCCCGCAGTCCCCCGGCCCCGTGCCGATGACGCCAGGCGAGCCCGGGTGGGCGGCCCCCGCCGGACCGGGAGCCGGCGGGGGCGGAGCGGCGGCGGCCGCGCCGGCACCCGACGGGAGAACGAGCACCAGCGCGGCGACCGCCGCGGCCACGACGGTGGCCGCCGCCCGCCGCATACACAGATCGGGCATCGGCTCACGCTACGGAGACCCCGTCCCCGGCCCGCCCCGCCACGCGGCGCGCCCCCGCGCCCCACCCGGACGGGCGACACGGCCCACACCCCCCGGCGTGACAGAAACAGCCGCCAACTGTGCACGAAGGGGCAACAGTTGACAGGAATGCGAAGCCGCGGTCCGACGGTTCACTCCTCCGGGTGGCCGGTTCGATTCCGTTCCCTCAAACGGCGTGACCCCGGCCGACGCTCCGCCGTTGATCCCGGCGAGCCGGGAACCCCCCGGCCTCCGCACGAATGAGGAGCCACCCCGTGCCGCGCATGCTCGACGTCAGTGATGAGGTACGTGCCGAGATCGGTGACGATGAAGCCGACAGGCTGCTCACCGGCGACGGCGCCCCGGGCAGTTACGACTGCACGTCCTGCCGTACCCCGGGCGACGCCGAGACCGACCCCACGAGCACCGTGCTGTTCGTGGGCGAGGAGACGGCCGTCCTCGCCTTCGCACACACCGCCTGCATCCCCTCCCAGGTGGTCGAGGTCCCGGAGGAGCAGCTCCAGGGCGCGGTGCGCACCATCACCGGCGACAGCCCGGCCCCCGTGCAGGAGCAGGCCGCCGGCGACGCCCCGCAGTCCGTTCCCGGCGGACAGGCCGTCCTCGGCATCACCAGCGGCCTGGTCCTGATCGCCGGTGAGCTGCACCCCGCGCTCGTCGTCGAGCCGACCGCGCCGATCGCCCGCCCCGGCACCACCGGCCCCGGCGACGACTTCCTCCCCCTCCTCATCGAGCAGGGCTTCGTCCCGGTCACCGACACCAACGAGGTCCCCTCCGCCCTCACCGGCTGGTCGGTGCTGCTGGCCGGCGGGCAGCTGCACGCCGTGCTCCAGCCCGGCACCGAGGGCGGGCCCCAGGTGGCCTGGTGGCAGGCCCACCAGGCGCTGAGCGTCACCGACGGCTGGCGGGCCGCCGTCAACAAGACCCAGCGCGTGCTCATCTACGCCGCCCCGGTCGGCTCCATCGGCCAGCAGCCGCGCGAGGACCTGCTCCGCGACGCGCTGGACAAGGCCGCGATCAACGGCAAGCTGGTCGCCGCCTCGATGCCGCTGGCGGGTACGCCGGGCGCCTGAGCTCTCCCCCTTCCCCGCCGGAAACGGCCGTCCGCCCCCCGCCGAGGGGGCCGGGCGGCGTGCGCCGGGGGTGCGCGGTCCGTCCCGCGCACCCCCGGCGATCTGCGTTTTTCCGCCCCGTCACCCCGCATCCGCAGGGCGTCGGTTTCGTTGGCTGATACGTGCATTCATACGACCCCTCCCGCGCCCCGTTCCGTGCGAGCAGCGCCTCGCACACCCCGATCTACGACAGCCTGTACTCGGAGTACCTGCGCGCCTTCCGGGCGCTGCCGGGCGACCGTACGGGCGAGGAGGACCTCGGTTTCACCGCGTTCTCGTACGGCAGCGGGTACGCCGGCACCTCGTACGGCGGCGGCACGGGCAGCTCGTACGGCTCCGGCGGCAGCGGCGGGTGGAACGGTTCCTCGTGGCAGCAGAACGACGGCTGGCAGTCCTCGTACGTCCCGCAGCAGGCGGCCCAGCCGGTGTACTCGTACGCGGGCGGCGGCGCCGCATACGGCGGCGGGCGGCAGCACCACACCGGGATGCAGCACATCCCGGCGGCACTGCCGCCCGCTCCGCGCCGGGGCTACTGACCCCGGACCGCCGTCACCGCCCCGCCGCTACTTCTTCTTCTTGTACTGCGCGCCGCGCTTCTCGCGCACGCGCACCGAGATGTGGAGCGGGGTGCCCTCGAAGCCGAACTCCTCGCGCAGGCGGCGCTCGATGAAGCGCCGGTAGCCGTGCTCCAGGAAGCCGGAGGCGAAGAGGACGAACCGCGGCGGCTTGCTGCCCGCCTGGGTGCCGAACAGGATGCGGGGCTGCTTGCCGCCGCGGATCGGGTGCGGGTGGGCCGCGACGATCTCGCCGAGGAAGGCGTTGAGCCGGCCGGTGGGGACGCGCGTCTCCCAGCCCGCGAGGGCGGTCTCGATCGCCGGGACCAGCTTCTCCATGTGGCGGCCGGTCTTCGCCGAGACGTTGACGCGGGGAGCCCACGAGACCTGCTGCATCTCGGTCTCGATCTCGCGCTCGAGGTAGTAGCGGCGCTCCTCGTCCAGCTCGTCCCACTTGTTGTACGCGATCACGATCGCGCGTCCGGCCTCGACGGCCATGGTGATGATGCGCTGGTCCTGGACGCTGATGTTCTCGGTGGTGTCGATCAGGATGACCGCGACCTCCGCCTTCTCCACGGCGGCGGCCGTGCGCAGCGAGGCGTAGTAGTCGGCGCCCTGCTGGAGGTGGACCTTCTTGCGGATGCCCGCGGTGTCCACGAACTTCCAGGTGACACCGCCGAGTTCGATCAGCTCGTCGACCGGGTCGCGGGTGGTGCCGGCCAGTTCGTTGACGACGACCCGGTCCTCGCGCGCGACCTTGTTCAGGAGGGAGGACTTGCCGACGTTCGGACGGCCGATCAGGGCGATGCGGCGGGGCCCGCCGACGGCCGTGCCGCCGAAGGTCTGCGCGGGGGCCTCGGGCAGGACCTCCAGGACGGCGTCGAGCATGTCGCCCGTACCGCGGCCGTGCAGCGAGGAGACCGGGTACGGCTGGCCCAGGCCCAGGGACCACAGGTAGGCCGCGTCGGCCTCGCCGCTCTGGCCGTCGACCTTGTTGGCGCACAGGACGACGGGCTTGCCGGCCCGGCGCAGCAGCTTGACGACGGCCTCGTCGCTGTCGGTGGCGCCGACCTTGGCGTCCACGACGAAGACGACCGCGTCGGCGGTCTCGATGGCGTACTCGGCCTGGGCGGCGACGGAGGCGTCGATGCCGAGGACGTCCTGCTCCCAGCCGCCGGTGTCGACGACCTTGAAGCGGCGGCCGGCCCATTCGGCCTCGTACGTCACGCGGTCGCGGGTGACGCCCGGCTTGTCCTCGACGACGGCCTCGCGGCGGCCGATGATGCGGTTGACCAGGGTCGACTTGCCCACGTTCGGGCGGCCGACGACTGCGAGGACGGGGAGCGGGCCGTGTCCGGCCTCCTCGATCGCGCCTTCGACCTCTTCGAGGTCGAAGCCTTCCTCCGCGGCGAGCTCCATGAACTCCGCGTACTCGGCATCGCCAAGTGCTCCGTGGTCGTACTGGTCGTTCATGAAGTCCGTTCCTCGTCGTTCGTGGTGATCGGTGGCAGCCGCGCAGCGCGGTTCCACTACTGGTTCAAGTCTCGCTCAGCGCCCGGTGAGGCGCTTGGCGTCGGCCAGGTGGGCGGTCAGCCTGCCCTGGATGCGTACGGTGGCCTCGTCGAGCGCGGTGCGCGTACGACGGCCCGTGCCGTCGCCCGCGTCGAAGGCGGAGCCGAAGACCACGTCGACCCGGCTGCGCAGCGGCGGCAGGCCCTTGACGAGCCGGCCCTTGGCCTCGGTGCTGCCGAGGACGGCGACCGGCACGACCGGGGCGCCGCTGCGGACCGCGAAGTACGCGAGGCCCGCGCGCAGGGACGCGAAGTCGCCCTCGCCCCGGGTTCCCTCGGGGAATATCCCCAGGGCGCCGCCGTTCTCCAGGACGCCGAGCGCACGGGTGATCGCGGTCCGGTCGGTGCCGGAGCGGTCCACCTTCACCTGCCCGATGCCCTCCAGGAAGGGGCCGAGCGGGCCGACGTACGCCTCCTTCTTGATCAGGAAGTGCAGCGGCCTCGGCGCGGTGCCCATGACCATGGGCCCGTCGATGTTGTGGGCGTGGTTCACGGCCAGGATGACGGGGCCGGAGGCGGGCACCTTCCAGGCTCCCAGCACGCGGGGCTTCCAGAGCCCGTACATGAGGCCTATGCCGATGCGCCTGCCGACCGCCGCACCCTTGGGGGAGGGCGTACCGCTCACTTGCCCCGCCGCTCTTCCACCAGGGTCACGACGCATTCGATCACCTGGTCGAGGGTGAGGTCGGTGGTGTCGACCTCGACGGCGTCGCCCGCCTTCGCGAGCGGCGAGGTCTTGCGGCCGGAGTCGGCGGCGTCCCGCTTGATCAGGGCTTCCCTGGTCGCCGCGAGGTCCGCGGCCTCCTTGCCGCGCAGCTCGCCGCTGCGGCGGGCGGCACGGGCCTCGGCCGAGGCCGTCAGGAAGATCTTGAGGTCGGCGCCGGGCAGGACGGTGGTGCCGATGTCCCGGCCCTCGACCACGATCCCGGCTGCCTCCGCGGCCGCCTCGGCGGCGATGGAGCGCTGGAGGTCGGTGATCAGGGTGCGCACCTCGGGGACTGCGCTGACGGCGCTGACCTTGGAGGTGACCTCCTGGGTGCGGATCGGGCCGGAGGCGTCCAGGCCGTCCACCGTGATGGTGGGGGCGGCCGGGTCGGTGCCGGAGACGATGGCCGGCTTGCCGGCGGCGAGGGCGATCGCCTGCGGGTCGTCGGTGTCGACGCCGTTGGTGATCATCCACCAGGTGATGGCCCGGTACTGGGCACCGGTGTCCAGGTAGCGCAGCCCGAGCTTGGCGGCCACGGCCTTGGAGGTGCTGGACTTGCCCGTGCCGGAGGGACCGTCGATGGCGACGATCACGGCGGACGGAGCGGCGGATTCCACGGTGCGGGCACCTTCCTGGTTGCGCGTACGTGTGCGGGCGCGCCAAAAGCGCCCCCGCACCAGGTTACCGGCCCCGGGGGCCCGCCGTTCCCGGGCGGGCGGCCACGGGGGCCGGGGCCCCTGCGCGGCCGCCGTCCGGCGGGGCGGCTACTGCTGCCGCAGCGCCCAGCCCCGCTCGCGCAGCTCGGTGGTCAGGGCCGCGACCGCCCGGGGTTCCACCATGAGCTGCACCAGACCGGCCTGCTGGCCCGTGGCGTGCTCGATGCGCACGTCCTCGATGTTGACCCCGGCCCGGCCGGCGTCCGCGAAGATCCGCGCCAGCTCGCCGGGCTTGTCGCTGATGAACACCCCGACCGTCTCGTAGGCCATGGGCGCCGCGCCGTGCTTGCCGGGGACGCGGACCCGGCCCGCGTTGCCGCGCTTGAGGACGTCCTCGATGCCGGCCGCGCCGCCCTTGCGCTCGGCCTCGTCGGCGGACTGGAGCCCGCGCAGGGCCTCCACGGTCTCCGCCAGGTCGGCGGCGATGCCGTCCAGGACGTCGGCCACCGGGCCCGGGTTGGCCGAGAGGATCTCCACCCACATCCGGGGGTCGGAGGCCGCGATCCGGGTCACGTCCCGGATGCCCTGCCCGCACAGCCGGACGGCCGTCTCGTCGGCCTCCTCCAGACGGGCCGCGACCATGCTCGACACCAGCTGCGGGGTGTGGGAGACCAGCGCCACCGCCCGGTCGTGCGCGTCGGCGTCCATCACGACGGGGACGGCCCGGCACAGCGCGACGAGCTCCAGGGCGAGGTTGAGCACCTCGTGGTCGGTGTCCCGGGTCGGGGTCAGCACCCAGGGCCGGCCCTCGAACAGGTCGGCCGTCGCGGCCAGCGGGCCGGAGCGCTCCTTGCCGGCCATGGGGTGGGTGCCGATGTAGGCGGAGGTGTCGGCGCCCAGGGCCGCGAGCTCCCGGCGCGGGCCGCCCTTGACGCTGGCCACGTCCACGTAGGCCCGGGCCAGGCCGCGTCCGATCGCGTCGGCCAGCGCGGCGGCCACGTGGGCGGGGGGTACGGCGACGACCGCGAGGTCGACCTGGCCCTCGGGGGCGTCGTCGGTGCCCGCGCCCAGGGCGGCGGCCGTACGGGCCTGCGCCGGGTCGTGGTCGACGAGGTGGACGCTGATGCCCCGGGCGGTCAGGGCGAGCGCCGCGGAGGTGCCGATCAGTCCGGTTCCGATGACGACGGCGGTTCTCACGGGGCGCTCCAGGGGTGATCACGTAACGGCAGGACCTGACTCAGGGTAGCCAGTCGGTACCGCGAAAGGACCCGGCGGTCCGCCCTGTGGACGGGGCCGGGCCCTCGCGGACGGTCGTGCCGTGGTCAGAGGTTCTGCTTGCGGATGATGTCCTCCAGCGACTCGGTGGGCACCTGGCCGTTCGGGGTCAGCTTGTCCACGGCCTGCGGGAGCGCCTGGGCGAGCTGGTCGGCGGCCTCGTCGGGGCTGACGCCCGCCTGCTGGGCCGCCTGGCGGAGGGTGTCGTCCGGCAGCGCCTCCTTGATCTGGGCGCCGCTGACGGGCTGGTTCTCACCGGTGCCGATCCAGGACTGCGCCTGGTCGGCGATGCCGGACTTGGTCAGCATGTCCAGCAGCCCGCCGAGGGGGTTGTTCGCGCCGCCGGCCGCCTGGGAGCCGCCGGCACCGCCGCCGAGCAGGGCGCCGAGCAGCGAGCCGAGGATGTTTCCGCCTCCGCCAGCCCCTCCGCCGGCGGCCGCGCCGCCGCTGCCGCTCTGTCCGCCGCCGAGGAGTCCGCCGAGGAGGGAGCCGAGGTCATTGCCCGCCATGGTCTGAGCCTTTCGAAGGAGGGCCGGGCACGCGCGTCGACGGCGGCCCGGCTTCGAGACACGGACAATGTCACCCATGTCACCCTTTACCGCCACTCGGCGCACACGCGGTGGTGGGGGGTGCGGTACAACCACCGGCATGATCTTCCACATCGTTCCGCTCGCCGACTGGAGCGCCGCGCCCGACTCCCCGTACGCCCCCGGCTCGCTCGCCGCCGAGGGGTTCACACACTGCTCGGCGGACCGCCCGACCGTGCTCGCCATCGCGGACTCCCGCTACCGGTCGGCGCCCGGCACCCTGCTCGCCGTGGAGCTCGACGAGGACGCCCTGACGGCGGAGGTCCGCCGGACCGGCCCCGGCGACCCGTACCCGCACGTCCACGGGCCGTTGAACCGCGAAGCCGTGCTCCGCGTGTGGGAGGTCGTACGCACCCCCGGCGGTCCGGCGGAACTGGTCCCCTGGCAGCCGGAGTGAGTCGGAAGGTGTGGCGGGCTTCTCCTGGGGCCCGTCGCACGCCAGGATGCACCTCGCGATCCCGGCCACCCAGCAAGGAGCCCCGCATGACCGACACGAACACCGCCCGGCGCACGGTACTGGCGGCCGGAGCCGCCGCTCTGGCGGGCGGCACCCTCGCCGCCTGCGGATCCGGCACGGAGCAGCCCGGCACCGGATCCGGCAACGCCTCCAGCCCGCAGACGGGCTCCGCCGCGCCGGGGACGGCCGCGCAGCCGCTGCTGAAGTCCTCGGAGGTACCGGTCGGCGGCGGCACGGTCCTCAAGGAGCAGAAGGTGGTGGTCACCCAGCCGACGGCCGGCTCCTTCCGCTGCTTCACGGCGGTCTGCCCGCACCAGGGCTGCCTGGTGAACAAGGTGGAGGACGGGACCATCGACTGCCCCTGCCACGGCAGCAAGTTCAAGGTCGCCGACGGGGCAGTGGTCAAGGGCCCGTCGACGAAGCCGCTCGAGGAGAAGAAGATCACCGTGTCCCCGGCGGGGGAAATCTCGCTCGCCTAGCCCGCTCCGCGCCGCCTACCCTCCCGGGATGGACGACCTCACCCTGGTCCGGGACCACACGATCTACGCCTGCGTGATGGGCTCCCGCGCCTTCGGACTGGCCACGGAGACGAGCGACACCGACCGGCGCGGTGTCTTCCTCGCCCCCACGCCGCTCTTCTGGCGGTTCGACAAGCCCCCGACCCATGTCGAGGGGCCCCGGGAGGAGGAGTTCTCCTGGGAGCTGGAGCGCTTCTGCGAGCTGGCCCTGCGCGCCAACCCGAACATCCTGGAGTGCCTGCACTCCCCACTGGTCGAGCGGATCACCCCGGCCGGCGAGGAACTGCTGTCCCTGCGCGGCGCCTTCCTCTCCCGCCGGGCCCACGCCACCTTCAGCCGCTACGCCGTCTCCCAGCACCGCAAGCTCCTCGCCGACGTCCGCCTCCACGGCGCCCCGCGCTGGAAGCACGCCATGCACCTGCTGCGGCTGCTGGTGTCCTGCCGCGACCTGCTGCGCACCGGCCGCCTGACGATCGACGCGGGACCGGAGCGCGAGCGCTTCCTCGCGGTGAAGCGCGGCGAGGTCGGCTGGGACGAGGCCGACGCCTGGATGACCCGTCTCGCCGAGGAGGCCGAGGCGGCCCTCGCCGGCAGCCCGCTGCCCGCCGAGCCGGACCGGGCCCGCGTCGCGGACTTCCTCCACCGCACCCGCCGCGCCTCGGCGGGCCTGCCCGGCCAGGGGGCGTCCGGCTAGGGGGTGTGCGGTGGCGTACGACGACTCGTCGAGCTCCTCGTACGCGCTCACGTACTCCGGCAGCGCGGAACCGGTCTGCGCCTCGAGGTCGACGGCCATGGCGTCCAGCACGGGTCAGGCGTCCCAGAGGGTGCCGAAGGCGAGGAGTTCCTCGCGGTACTCGATGCGGCCCTCCCAGTCGCGGGGCCAGACGTCCGCGCCGAGGTGTGCTCCGGCGAAGGCGCCGGCCAGGCAGGCGATGGAGTCGGAGTCTCCGGCGGTGCAGGCCGCGCGGCGCAGCGCCAGGAGCGGCTCGTCCGGGAAGAGCAGGAAGCACTGGAGGGCGGTGGCCAGGGCCTCCTCGGCGATCCAGCCCTGGCCGGTGGTCAGGCAGGGGTCGGTTTCCGGGGAGGGCTTGCGCAGGGCGTCCGCGAGGCGGTCGAGGACGGCCAGGCACTCGTCCCAGCCCCGGGCGATGAAGGACTCCGGGGAGGCGTCGGAGGCGGTGCGCATCCACAGGTCGCCGAGCCAGCGCTCGTGGTAGCGGGTGCGGTTCTCCAGGGCGTACGAGCGCAGCCGCCCGACCAGCCCCGTCACCTCGGTGCCCTGCGCGAGGAGGTGCACGGCGCGCGCGGTCAGGTCGGAGGCGGCCAGCGCGGTGGGGTGGCCGTGGGTGAGGGCCGACTGGAGCTGGGCGGCGCCCGCCCGCTCCTCGTCCGTCCAGCCGGGGACGAGGCCCACCGGCGCCACGCGCATGTTGGCGCCGCAGCCCTTGGAGCCGGTCTGGCTGGCGTCCCGCCAGTCGCGCTCGGGCCGGACCAGCAGGCCGCAGGCCGTCAGGCAGGTGTTGCCGGGGGCGCGGTTGTTCTCCGGGGAGTGGTACCAGTCGACGAACTCCTCGCGGACCGGCCGGGTCAGCCGCAGCGGGCCGACCGGGCCCCGTTCGGCCGCGGTCCGTATGCCGCGCGCCAGGGCCAGGGTCATCTGGGTGTCGTCGGTGACGATGGCGGGCCGGGGCAGCGGCATCTCGCGCCACGGGCCGGTCTTGGCGAGGATCGACGGGACGTCGCGGAACTCCGTGGGGAAGCCGAGGGCGTCGCCGAGGGCCAGGCCGATGAGGGCGCCCGTCGCGGCACGCTTGGTGGTGGTCACAGGGTGGGTCCTTCCGAGGGGCGGAGCAGGGGCGGGTGGAGGGTGGTCGCCGGGCCGGCCCGGTACAGGGCGGCGGGTTTGCCGCGGCCGCCGGTCAGCCGGGCGGCTCCGGGCACGGCTTCGACGAAGCCGGGGGTGGCGAGGACCTTGCGGCGGAAGTTGGGGCGGTCCAGGGAGGTGCCCCAGACGGTCTCGTAGACGGCCTGGAGCTCCCCGAGGGTGAACTCGGGCGGGCAGAAGGCGCTGGCCAGGCAGGTGTACTCCAGCTTGGAACCCACCCGCTGCCGGGCGTCGGCCAGGATCTGCCCGTGGTCGAAGGCGAGCCCCGAGGCCTCCCCCACCGGCACCCACCGGGCCCGGTCGGCGTCACCGCCGCCCTCCTCCGCCGGTTCCGGCATGTCGGGGACGAGCGCCGTGAACGCCACCGACACCACCCGCATGCGGGGGTCCCGGTCGGGTTCGCTGTAGGTGCGCAGCTGTTCCAGGTGCAGGGCGGTGACCAGTGCGGGCGGCAGGCCGGTCTCCTCGGCGAGCTCGCGGCGGGCCGCCGTCTCGGCGGACTCCCGGGGCAGGACGAAGCCGCCGGGGAGCGCCCAGGCGCCGGCGTACGGTTCCTGGCCGCGCCGGATCAGCAGGACGTGCAGGGCGCCGCCGCGCACGGTGAGGACGGCGAGGTCGACGGTCACCGCGAAGGGCTCGAAGGCGTACGGGTCGTAGGTCACCGGCGCTCCGGGAGGGGTGCCGCGAAGTGCCAGCCCTCGGCCAGCAGGCCGTCGACCGCCGCCACGGCCGCTGCGAGGCGGGTGGGCCGGTCCCCGCTCACGACCAGGAAACGCCTGCCGGTGCGGGCGAGTTCCCGGCGGAAGCGGGCGGTCATCCAGGGTCTGAGCTGCGGCCCGTCGCGCAGCCCGTCGTCTTCGAAGGGCACGCCCTCGTGGTCCGTCAGCAGGTACAGGTCGCGGGGACGGCGTGCGGCGATCCTTTCGACGTCCGCGTTGCGGCCGCCCAGGTAGCGCTCGTGCCAAATGCCGGTGGCGAAGGAGTCGGTGTCGCAGAAGAGCACCGGCGAGCCGAGCCGGGCGGCCCGTTCCTCCGCCTCGTCCTGGCGGCGGGCGATCACCGGGAACTCCCGCGAGGTGAAGGACATGTCCTCCCAGGAGGCCGCCGGGTCGACGGCGCGTGCGGCCGCGAGCTTCTCCTCGCTGTACTCGCGCCCGTACTCGGCGACCCAGCCGGTCTTGGCCCACACGCCGCCGCGCCGCCGGTAGTGCGCGGCCAGCTCCCGCGAGAGGGTGGTGGTCCCGGTGGACTCGGCGCCCAGGACGACGACCCGCCGGGTCAGGGCGGCGCGCACGCCGGGCCCGAGGAACTCCCAGGCGGCGGCCGGGTCCTCCCGTACGGCGGTGCCGGAGACCGGGAACAGGGTGCGCGCCGGGTCCACGCAGACCTCCTCGGCGCCGAAGCGGCGGGCGAGTTCGGTCCCGTACTCCTCGGAGGTGAAGACGGCGTCCACGGGCCGGCCCACGGCGCTGCGGAAGATCGCCATGTGGGCCTCCCAGACGGCGGGGTCGCGCAGGTCGACGGGGACGTCGTCGACCGCGCCGACGACCTCGGCCCCGGGGTGCTCCTCGCGCATCCAGGCCACCCGGTCGGCGAGCGGGACCGACTCGACGGAGGCGGCGCAGACCAGCACGGTCAGCCGCTCGCACTGGTCCTGGGCGGTGCGCACGAGGTGGTGGTGGCCGGCGTGCGGCGGGTAGAACTTGCCCAGCACCAGCCCGTGGCCGTACCGCTTGCCGCCGCTCATGCCGCCGCCACCGGGACCGTACGGGTGCCCCGCGCGGCGAGCGTGCGGCGCCAGCCGGCCAGCCCGGCCACGCACAGGGCGAGGAAGCCCGTGTAGAGGACGGCCGTGAGGTAGAGCCCCTTGTAGGCGTAGAGCGGGACGTAGACGAGGTCGGCCGCGATCCACAGCCACCAGGACTCCAGGAGCTTGCGGCACTGCCCGTAGGTGGCCATGAGGGAGAGGCCGGTGGTGAGGGCGTCCCAGAAGGGGACGGTGGAGTCGCTGACCCGGTCGAGCAGCAGGGTCAGGGCGGCGGTCCCCACCGCCCCCGCCACCAGCAGCCAGGCCCATTCGGCGCGCGTGGTGCGGCGCACCGGCAGGGTCCCGGCGGTTCCCGGTCCACCCCCGTGGGTCCAGGACCACCAGCCGTAGGCGGCGAGGGCGATGAAGACGATCTGGAGTCCGGCGTCGGCGTAGAGGCCCGCCCGGGTGAACAGCACGATGAAGAAGAGGTTGTTGGCGATCCCGACCGGCCAGTTGGCGATGTGCTGCCGGGCCACCAGCCAGACGCACACGGCGCCCGTGGCGAAGCCGAGGATCTCGGTCCAGCTCGTGTTCCAGCCCATGGAGGCCACCCGCTCCCTTTTATAGTCATGATGACTATAAACAGGTGCGGCGACCCCCGGCAAGGACACCGGGCGGCAGTGGCCGCAAACGCGGAAGCCCGCAGTGCCGGGGCACTGCGGGCTTCCGCGGAGAACGTACGGGGAGGGCTACAGGCCGACCTCGCGCATGAGCATGCCGACCTCGGTGTTGGTCAGGCGGCGCAGCCAGCCCGACTTCTGGTCGCCCAGCTCGATCGGGCCGAAGGAGGTCCGCACGAGCTTGTCGACCGGGAAGCCGGCCTCGGACAGCATGCGGCGGACGATGTGCTTGCGGCCCTCGTGGAGGGTCACCTCGACCAGGTAGTTCTTGCCGACCTGGTCGACGACGCGGAAGTTGTCCGCGCGGGCCCAGCCGTCCTCCAGCTCGATGCCGTCCTTGAGCCGCTTGCCGATGTCGCGCGGCAGGGAGCCGGTGATCGCGGCG
Organism: Streptomyces sp. NPDC043896; assembly: GCF_056435605.1. Lineage (NCBI taxonomy): Bacteria > Bacillati > Actinomycetota > Actinomycetes > Kitasatosporales > Streptomycetaceae > Streptomyces > Streptomyces sp. NPDC043896. The sequence continues at coordinate 35,527 of NZ_JBWKEE010000026.1, read as the reverse complement.
ACGTAGGTCTTCTGCACGCCGTACTTGGGGTGCGTCAGGCGGTGGGCCAGCTCACCGTGGTTGGTGAGGAGGATGATGCCCTCGGTCTCCGTGTCGAGCCGGCCGACGTGGAAGAGACGGGTCTCGCGGTTGGTGACGTAGTCGCCGAGGCACTGGCGGCCGTCCGGGTCCTCCATGGTGGAGACGACGCCGGCCGGCTTGTTCAGCGCGAAGAACAGGAAGGACTGCGTGGCGACCGTCAGGCCGTCCACCTTGATCTCGTCCTTCGGCTGGACGCGCTTGCCCTGCTCGGTGACGATCTCGCCGTTGACCTCGACGCGGGCCTGCTCGATCAGCTCCTCGCACGCGCGGCGCGAGCCCATGCCGGCCCGGGCCAGCACCTTCTGCAGGCGCTCACCCTCCAGCTCGGCGCCCGGGAAGGTCTTCGGGGTCTTGATCACGGGCTTGTCGGCGTACCGGTCGCGCACGCGCTCCTCGATCCGCGCGTCCAGCTCACGGGGGCGGGACTGGCCGCTGCGGCTGCCCGGGCCGCTGCGCGGGCCGCCGGCGCCGCCGATGCCGGGGGTGCGGGAGGGGGTACGGGGACCGCCCTTGGCCCCGCCGCGCGCCGCCGCGCCGCGGGCACCGCCGCCGCCCGGGCGGGCACCGCCGCGGCTGCGCTCGCCCTCGGGGCCCACGTCGTAGCGGCGCTCCTCGGGGCGCGGGTTGCGGGGACGCTGGGGAGCCTGGTCCCGGTCGCGGTCCCGGGAGCCGCCGGAGGAGCCGCCCCGGTAGCCGCCACCGCCGGAGCCGCCGGAGGAACCGCCCCGGTAGCCGCCGCCCGAGCCGCCGCCGGAGCCGCCCCGGTAGCCGCCACCGCCGCCGGAGCCGCCGCCCCGGGCGCCACCGCGCCCGCCGCCGCTGCCGCCGCTGTTCCTGTTGCCGCCACCGTTGCCGTTGCCGCTGCTTCGCATCAAAGTTCCGTCGTCTTGTCGTCGTCTACGTCAGTGTCCGGTGCGTCCGGATCGAACGACGGCACACCTTCTTGCGTCTCGGCTTCGATCGCGTCCGCCTCGGGAAGGAAGGGCGCGAGCTCCGGGAGCTCGTCCAGGCCGCGCAGGCCCATCCGCTCCAGAAAGTAGTTCGTCGTCCTGTACAGGATCGCACCTGTTTCGGGTTCCGTGCCCGCCTCGGCCACCAGACCCCTCTGCAGCAGGGTCCGCATGACCCCGTCGCAGTTGACCCCGCGGACCGCCGAGACCCGCGAACGGCTCACCGGCTGGCGGTACGCGACCACCGCCAGGGTCTCCAGGGCCGCCTGGGTGAGCCGGGCCTGCTGCCCGTCCAGGACGAAGGCCTCCATGGCGGCCGCGTACTCGGGCCGGGTGTAGAACCGCCAGCCCCCGGCGACCAGCCGCAGCTCGAAGCCGCGGCGCTGCGCGGTGTACTCGTCGGCGAGCTCGCCGAGGGCTTCGGAGACCTCGCGCGGGGTGCGCTGGAGCACCTTGGCGAGGTGCCCGGCCGTCGCGGGCTCGTCCACGACCATCAGGACGGCCTCCAGCGCGCCCTTCAGCCCGAGCCGGTCATCGGCCCCTGTCATTCCGCCACCTCCACGACCTGGTCGAACTCGTCCGTCACCTTCGGCATCCCGTCGCCGTCCCCGCCGCACCAGCGCACGGTGAGGGTGAGCAGGGCGTCTTCCTGGTCGAGGGCCACCGCCTTCTCCCGGTACAGCTCCAGCAGCGCAAGGAAGCGGGCGACGACGGTGAGGGTGTCCGGGGCGTCCTCGGTCAGCTCCTGGAAGGTCGCCTCGCCACGCGTCTTGAGCAGCCGTACGACGTGCCCCGCCTGCTCCCGCACACTGACGAGGGGGGCGTGGATGTGGTCCACGTACACCTGCGGCGCGGCCTTGGGCTGCAGGGCCCGCGCGGCGAGGCGGGCGAAGCCCTCCGCGCCGATGCTGATCACCACGTCGGGCAGCAGGTCCGCGTGGTGCGGCTCCAGCCCGACGGTGCGGGGGTGGCGCTTGCCCTCGGCCTCGGCGCGGTCCTGGAAGATCCCGGCGATCTGCTTGTACGCCTTGTACTGGAGCAGCCGGGCGAACAGCAGGTCCCGGGCCTCCAGCAGCGCGAGGTCGGCCTCGTCCTCGACCTCGGCTGCGGGCAGCAGACGGGCGGCCTTGAGGTCGAGCAGGGTGGCGGCGACCACGAGGAACTCGGTGGTCTGATCGAGGTCCCAGTCGGGCCCCATGGCCCGGATGTGCGCCATGAACTCGTCGGTGACCCGGGAGAGGGCGACCTCGGTGACGTCGAGCTTGTGCCGGGAGATCAGCTGGAGCAGGAGGTCGAAGGGCCCCTCGAAGTTGTGGAGCCGCAGCGTGAACCGACCGTCGCCCGCGGCGGCCGGCGGCACGGCATCCGGGGCCGGCCCGGCGCCGGCCTGCGGGGACCCGCCGACGACCAGCCGGCTCCCGTCGGCGCCCCCCACCGGCCCGTCGGCGGTCAGCCCGGGCTCTGCGGCGCCCTCGCCCCCGCCGGTCCCGGCCCCCGAATCCGCCGGCACCGGCCCCGACCCCACAGACGAACCGTCGGCGACCAGCCGGAGCCCGTCGACAGCCCCCACCGGCCCGTCGGCGGTCAGAGCGGGCTCTACGCCGCCCTCGCCCCCGCCGCCCACGGCCTCCGAATCCGCCGGTGCCGACCCTGCACCGCCCCACGGACCGTCGGCGGCCTGCGCGGGGCATGCGGCGCCCGCAGACGGGCCGCCAGGGGCCTGGGGGGCGAGCCGGGCTTGCGGGGCCCCGGTGGGGGCGCCAGGGGCCTCGGGGCTCTCCCCGGCCCCCTGGTCGGCCCCGAGCGGTTCGCGGGCCGCAGCGGGCGGCTCAGGGGCCTCCTGGGCCGCCCCTGGGCCTCGGCCCAGGCTCCGGCGGGCCGGGCGGGGGGCGTCTTCGTTCGGGGGCATCGCGGTCCAGGGTGGTACGGATCTTCGGCCGAGCGGCCATGGGGGCAGCCTAGGCCCTGGCCGGGCGGGTGCGCGTGTGCCGCTGCGCGGGGCCGGGTGCCCTGCCCGCCCTTCCACCGTCCCCCCGGGCTGCGCCCGGACCCTTCCGGGGCCCCGCGGTCGAACGCCGGCCGGGCTGGAACACCTCGGCGTTCGAGGCGCGGGCGCGGCAGCTCCGTGCGGTGATCCGCACCGGCACGCACCGCCGGAGTTCCTCGGGCCGCGCCGGCGGGCACGCAGTGCCGGGGAACTCCAGCCCCGCCGGCGTCTGAGGCGCGGGTCCGGGCAGCACCCGGGGAACGGTGGAAGGGCGGGCAGGGGACACGGCCCCGCGCAGCGGCCCACCACCCCGCACACGCCCACCAGCCCCGGCCATGGGCAGCGGCCCCGCCCCGCGCCGGACGGCCGGAGGCCATCGCGGCATCGCGTGGAAGCGGAAAGGGCCCGGGCCCTTTCGTCGACGTGGCGCCGGCCAGGCCCGCGGCGGCGGGTGCCGTGCGTCGCACGGCGGAGGGGCGCCCCGGTACCGGACGTACTCGGGCGCCCCGGCATCGCGGCGAGGTGCGGCCCGGCCGCTGGAGGCCGGGCGGAACGTCGCCGACAGGCCGTAGGGCCTGTCGTCAAACTGCCGTCGTCGCCCGGAGGGCGGCCCCGCGGCGTCTGGTGCGTGCTCTCGGCGTGCCGGGCGGCAGCCCTCGTACGGGACGTACTCGGGCTTCCGCCCGGTGCGGCGAGAGCGCGTGCCAGGCGTCGCGGGGCAGACGGAAGTTCGACGACAGGCCCTAGCGGCCCCGGAGGCGGCGGACCAGGATGCTCGCGTCGCCGCGCGACTCGAGGTCCGCCAGGACGACCGCGACCGCTTCGCGCACGATGCGGCCCCGGTCGACCGCCAGCCCGTGCTCCCCGCGGAGCACCAGACGGGCGTGCTCCAGGTCCATGAGCTCCTCCGCGGAGACGTAGACCGTGATCTTCTCGTCGTGCCGCTCGCGCCCGCTCGGCCGGCGGTTCGCGCCCCGGCCCTGCCCCTTGCCCTGCCGGGGTCCGGCGCTGGCAGAACCTTCCTGCGGCCTGCGCTGCGCGCCCACCGCCGGTTCCCCGGCCTCCCGGCCGCGGGCGTCACCCGTGGTCCGCGTCGTGCCGTCCGCCGGTGCGGCCGAGTGCTCCGTGCCCGCACCACCGCCCGCGCTCCCGCCCGTACCCGCGCCCCCGCCCGCCGGCGCCTCCTCGGCGCCCCGCCGCGGCGAGGACGACTGGAGGGCCATCCCCCCGGTCGTACGGAACAGTTCGTCGGCTCCGGGCAGACTCACTCGGCGGGACACCGGGCGAGCACCTCCCTGGCCAGCTGGCGGTAGGCGGCGGCGCCGACGGAGTTGGACGCGTACGTGGTGATCGGTTCGCCGGCGACCGTGGTCTCCGGGAAGCGCACCGTCCGGCCGATGACCGTGTGGTAGACGTGGTCGTCGAAGGCCTCGACCACGCGCGCCAGCACCTCACGGCTGTGCACCGTACGGGAGTCGTACATGGTGGCGAGGATGCCGTCGAGCTCCAGCTCCGGGTTGAGCCGCTCCTGGACCTTCTCGATCGTCTCCGTCAGCAGCGCGACACCGCGCAGCGCGAAGAACTCGCATTCCAGCGGCACGATGACCTTGTGAGCCGCCGTCAGGGCGTTGACGGTCAGCAGGCCGAGCGAGGGCTGACAGTCGATCACGATGTAGTCGTAGTCGGCCATCAGGGGCTTCAGCGCCCGCTGGAGGGTCGACTCGCGCGCGACCTCGCTGACCAACTGCACTTCGGCGGCGGACAGGTCGATGTTGCTCGGCAGCAGGTCCATGTTGGGGACCGCGGTCTTGAGCAGCACCTCGTCGGCCGACATGCCCCGCTCCATGAGCAGGTTGTAGACCGTCAGGTCGAGTTCCATCGGGTTCACGCCGAGACCCACGGACAGCGCGCCCTGCGGGTCGAAGTCGACGAGCAGCACGCGGCGCCCGTACTCGGCGAGAGCGGCACCCAGGTTGATGGTCGACGTGGTCTTGCCCACGCCGCCCTTCTGGTTGCACATCGCGATGATCTTCGCCGGACCGTGGTCGGTCAGCGGACCCGGGATGGGGAAGTACGGCAGCGGCCGTCCGGTCGGGCCGATCCGCTCGCGGCGCTGGCGGGCAGCGTCCGGGGCGAGGGTGGCCGCGTACTCGGGGTCGGGCTCGTATTCCGCGTCGGGGTCGTAGAAGTGCCCCTCGGGCACCTGGTCGTAGTCGGCGAAACCAATGGGCGTATCGCCACCGTGGTCGCCGGCCGTGGAGTTCACGTCTAGGCCGTCCATGCTCTTTTGGGGCGTCGTCATGTGCTGGTGGTTTGCGAAGGTGCGGACCGCGACGGAGCCGACGGCTTCCAGCCCGGCAGGACCCTGTCCCCGCTCAGGCGTCCCTGCTCGACCACCTCCAGGAGCAAATGTCGACTCATTCACAAGTCGTCTTACCTCCTCGGACGTGACCAGGACACTTATCGATAGGTCAGCGTTGCACCATGCCGACGGTTGGCGACTCTATGGCGTGTCACCGCCCAGCGGCAACACAATCCGCCGGACCCGGCACGATGTGTCGGCAACCGAACACCACTCTGTCAAGGGCGTGCGCGCTGTCACTGCGAAGTTTCGCGGGTGTGCGAAAGGGTTAAAGGGTTACGTTCGAGGCGAGTTGAGCGGGCTCCGCGGACATGCCGCAAACGCGTCCGGCCGGACCTTGCGGGCAAGGTCCGGCCGGATACGTGAGATTGACGTCAGTCGTTGACGGTTCAGCCGAGCAGCGTGCTGAGCTCGAGGGTCTCCAGGCCGTGGGCCTCGGCGACGGGACCGTAAACGACCTTGCCGTCATGGGTGTTGAGGCCCAGGGCCAGCGCCGGGTCACGGCGCAGCGCCTCGACCCAGCCGAGGTTCGCGAGCTGCACGATGTACGGCAGGGTCGCGTTCGTCAGGGCGTAGGTGGAGGTGTTCGGAACCGCGCCCGGCATGTTGGCGACGCAGTAGAAGACCGAGTTGTGGACCTGGAAGGTCGGCTCGGCGTGCGTGGTCGGACGGGAGTCCTCGAAGCAGCCGCCCTGGTCGATGGCAATGTCGACAAGGACACTTCCGGGCTTCATCTTGGCGACGAGCTCGTTGGTGACCAGCTTCGGGGCCTTCGCACCCGGGATCAGCACGGCGCCGATGACGAGGTCCGCCTCGATGACGGCCTTCTCCAGCTCGTAGGCGTTGGAGACGATCGTCTTGATCTTCGTGCCGAAGATCTTGTCGGCCTCGCGGAGCTTGTTGATGTCGCGGTCGAGCAGGGTCACGTGGAAGCCCATGCCGATGGCGATCTGCGCCGCGTTCCAGCCGGAGACGCCGCCGCCGATGACCACGCACTCGCCGGCGTGGGTGCCGGGGACACCGCCGGGGAGGACGCCGCGGCCGCCGGCCGAGCGCATCAGGTGGTACGCGCCGACCTGCGGGGCCAGGCGGCCCGCGACCTCGGACATCGGGGCGAGCAGCGGCAGCGCGCGGTTGGCGAGCTCGACCGTCTCGTACGCGATGGCGGTGGTGCCGGACTCCAGCAGGGCGTCCGTGCACTCGCGGGAGGCCGCCAGGTGCAGGTAGGTGAAGAGGGTCTGGTCCTTGCGGAGGCGGTGGTACTCCTCCGCGATGGGCTCCTTGACCTTCAGCAGCAGGTCCGCGGTGGCCCAGACCTCGTCGGCGGTGCCGAGGATCTCGGCGCCGGCGGCGACGTACTCGGCGTCCGTGATCGAGGAGCCGACACCGGCGTTCTGCTCGATGAAGACCTGGTGGCCGTTGCGGACCAGCTCATGCACGCCGGCGGGCGTGATGGCGACCCGGAACTCGTTGTTCTTGACCTCGCGGGGGATGCCGACCTTCATCGTCGATCACGGTCCTTGGCTCAGGGGATTTTACGGGCACTTCCATACATACCCGCCCACAAGAACGCGCAACGGGATGCACCACTGATGTCGTGGTGAAGCCAGTCTAATGAAGGATGAGGCGCTGTCTAGCCTTGCAAACCAATAATCTCAGTCGGATGCACTACGGATTTCGCAGGCTGCGGGGTCATCTCCCAGCAATCTGTCGGCAGCCGAACGGTGCAGTCTCGCCGCCGCGGGGTCGCCCAGCCGGTCCAGCGTGTCGGCCAGCCGCACCTGGAGCGCGGCCTGAAGACGCTGGTCCCCGGCCCGGCGCGCCAGCTCGATGGCCTCGCGGCAGGTGTGCAGGGATTCCTCCGGCCGGCCGGCGTACTCCTGGACCCGCGCCATCTCGCTCAACGCCTTTGCCTGGCCCGGGACATCGGCCAGGCGCCGGTAGCCCGCGGCGGCCGCCCGCCAGCTGCGCAGGGCCTCCCCGTAGCGGCCCGCGTAGGTGTGCACGTTGCCCAGCCGGCCGTAGAGCCGGGCCTCGTCCTGCCGCTCACCGCGCGCCAGCGCGTGGGCCAGGGCGCGGCCGAACCAGTCGGAGGCGCGGGGCCAGTCCGCCAGCTCCTGGTACGCGCCGCCTACGGATTCCATCGCGCGGCCCGTCGCGTACGGGTCCTTCGCGGCCTTCCCCGCGCCCAGCGCGGCCCGGTAGCGCTCCAGCGCCTCCTGGGTCCGGCCGGTCTCGGCGTCCAGGTCGGCCAGGTTCAGCAGGGCGGCGGCCCGCTCCCGGTGCAGGCCGCGCCGCTCGGCCACGTCCAGCACGAGGCGGTGCAGGCCGTACAGCTCGGGGGCGGCGGCCTCGGTGCCCCGGTGCCCGGCCAGGGCCCGGACCAGGGCGGAGACCAGCCTGCGGGCCAGGGTGTCGAGGCCGCCGTCGGCCACGGCCAGGTGCGCGGCCGCGGTCAGCGCGGGCAGCCGGGTGTCCAGCCAGGTGGAGGCCGCTCGCCGGTCCGGGAAGCGCAGGGCGCGGGGCGTCCCGTCCAGGTGCTCGCGCAGCAGGCCGTCGTCGTCCTCGTCGGTGTCGGCCATGGCCCGGCACGAGGTCAGCAGCCGTACGGTCCGCTCCAGCATCCGGGCCCGCGCCAGCTGCACCTCGGCGGGCCGCTCCTTGGTCTCCAGCAGGGCCTGGAGGAAGGGGGCGAGGCAGCCGGGGAGCAGGAAGAGGCCGTCCGGGGCGTGCCGTACGAGGCCCAGCGCGGCGAAGTCCTCCAGGGTGGACTGCGCCGCGGCCACCGAGCAGCCGGCCAGGGCCGAGGCGGTGTGCGAGTCGAGGAACCCGGCCGGGGCGAGCGGCAGCAGGTGCAGGGTGCGGCGGGCGGGCTGCGGCAGGGACTCGTAGACGAGGCGGAAGGCGCGGCCCAGCGGGCCGGTGGTGCCCGGGGGCATCTCGTGGAGCTGCTTGGCCAGGTCGGCGACGGCGGCCTTGGGGTGGGCGGCGAGCCAGCCGCCGGCGAGGGCCAGCGCGGCGGGCAGCCCCCCGCACTCCTCGGCGAGGGTCTCGGCGGCACGGGGGTCGACGGTGACGCGGGTGTCGCCGATGATCCGGGTGAGCACGCCGACGGCGGAAGTGGTGTCGAGGCCGCCGAGGGTGCAGGGGCGGACGTCGGGGATCCCGGTGAGCGGGCCCTCGGCCGTGACCACGACCAGGCACTCGGGGGTGTCGGGGAGCAGGGCGTCGACCTGGTGCGGGTCGGCGGCGTCGTCGACGAGCAGGATCGCCCGCCGGTCCTTGAGGGCGTCCCGCAGGGCGGCGCTGAGGTCGTCCTCGCCGGCGCCCGGCGGGGTGCGCTCCCCGAGTCCCTCCAGCAGGGTCCGCACCGCCCGCTCGGTGGCGAGGGGCTCCCCGCCGGGCTGGGTGAGCCGCACCCGGAGCAGGCCGTCGGGGTACTGGGCGGCCACCTCGCGCACGAACGCCTCGGCGAGCGCGGTCCGCCCGGAGCCTGGGCGCCCGGCGATCAGCAGCACCCGCGCGCGGGGTGCCTTCGCCTTGCGGCCCGAGAGGGTGTCGAGCCCGGTCCGCGCGATGTCCTCGCGCAGCTCCTTGAGCTCACGCCGCCGCCCGACGAAATCCGCCACGGATCCGCTCCTCTCCCTGCCTTCGGGTTGCTGAGCGTAGTTCACGCAGAGCGACGGCCTGTGGGGAGCGCGGCCCGTAGATCGCCCGATCGGATCAGCCGATGTACCTATTTACCGAGCCGCCGCCCAGGCCGGGGCCGGGCCGAGGGGGCGGGTGGCCGTGACCGGGGCCGGGCCGGCGGGGCGGGGCGGCCGTGACCGGGGCCGTGAGAGTGGGGCGGGGCGGCCGTGACCGGGGTCGTCGGAGTGGGGTGGGTGGGCTGGGGTGGACGGGTCGTCTGCCGGTGGCTGGCCGCTGCGCGGGGCTGGTCCCCTCCCCGCCCTTCCACCGTTCCCCGGGCTCCGCCCGGACCCGCGCCTCACACGCCGGCGGGGCTGGAAGGGCCCGGGGCCGCGCCCCGGACCCGTTGCGCTCAAACGCCGCGCGACGTTCGAGACGCGGGGGTCTGGGGGCGGAGCCCCCTGGGAACGGGCGAAGGGCGGGTAGGGGGCCTCGCCCCGCGCAGCGGCGACCCCGCCCCGCGACCGGCACCCGGACCCGGCAGCCGTCGCGCCGGGAAGGGGTCAGGCCTCGTACGGCCGGGCCGGCCAAGGGGCGTCGGCGGGGCGGAGAGCCTCGGAACCGCCCTCGGAGGCGAGGGCTGCGGTCAGCGCCAGGACGCCCGTGACCAGCGCCGGGTTGCCCAGCTCGCCGGCCAGGACGCCGCGGACGAGGTCCTCCCGTCCGACCCACTCCACCTGCATGTCGGCCTCCTCCGAGGAGGTCTCCGCGTACCGCTCGCCGTCCGCCTCGGCCACGTCCCGCGCGAGGAAGATCCGGATCGCCTCGTCGGAACCGCCCGGAGAGGCGAAGAAGTCGGCCAGCACCCGCCAGTCCCCCGCCTTGACGTGGGCCTCCTCGTACAGTTCCCGCTGCGCCGCGTGCAGCGGGTTCTCCCCCGGTACGTCGAGCAGCCCGGCCGGCAGCTCCCACAGGCGGTGCCGGACGGGGTGGCGGTACTGCCGGATCACCAGCACCCGGTCCGCCTCGTCCAGGGCCAGCACGCACACCGATCCCGGGTGCACCTGGTAGTCGCGGCGGGCGACCGAGCCGTCGGGCATCCGTACCTCGTCGGAGTCCACCGCCGTCTTGGCGCCCTGGAAGGGGCGACTGGTCGACAGCGTCTCCCAGGTCTCCGACGTGTCCTTGATGGCGATCCCCATGGCCAGTGCCCTCCACAACGTGCGACAGCCGGGTACGGATGATCCGTACCCGGCCGCCTACGTTACCCAGCGTCAGCTATCGCGCGTCAGCCCTGCTGCTGGCGCTCCACCGCGGCCTTGACCAGGCCCGCGAAGAGCGGGTGCGGCCGGGTCGGGCGGGAGCGGAGCTCCGGGTGGGCCTGGGTGGCCACCAGGTAGGGGTGCACCTCGCGCGGGTACTCGACGTACTCGACGAGCTTGTTGTCCGGGGAGGTGCCGGAGAAGACCAGGCCGGCCTTCTTCTCCAGCTCGCCGCGGTAGGCGTTGTTGACCTCGTAGCGGTGGCGGTGGCGCTCGTCGACGTACGCGTCGCCGTAGACCTCGCGCACGATCGAGCCCTCGGCCAGCTTGGCCGTGTACATGCCCAGACGCATGGTGCCGCCCAGGTCGCCCGCGCCCTCGACGAAGGCCAGCTGCTCCTCCATGGTCGAGATGACCGGGTGCGGGGTCGAGGCGTCGAACTCGGTCGAGTTCGCGCCCTCGATGCCCGCCAGGTTGCGCGCGGCCTCGATGACCACGCACTGCAGGCCCAGGCACAGGCCCAGCAGCGGGATCTTGTTCTCGCGGGCGTAGGTGATCGCGCCGACCTTGCCGTTGACACCGCGGTCGCCGAAGCCGCCGGGCACGCAGATCGCGTCCACGTCGCCGAGCTGCGCCGCGGCACCGGCCGGGGTCTTGCAGTCGTCGGAGGTGACCCACTTGATCTGGACGCGGGCCTTGTTGGCGAAACCGCCGGCGCGCAGCGCCTCGGTCACCGACAGGTAGGCGTCGGGCAGGTCGATGTACTTGCCGACGAGCGCGACCTTGACCTCGTGGTCGGGGTTGTGGACGCGGTCCAGCAGGTCCTCCCACACCGTCCAGTCGACGTCGCGGAAGGGCAGGTCGAGCTTGCGGACGACGTACGCGTCCAGGCCCTCGGTGTGCAGCACCTTCGGGATGTCGTAGATCGACTTGGCGTCGATCGCCGCGACCACGGCCGCCTCGTCCACGTCGCACATCAGCGAGATCTTGCGCTTGATGGAGGTGGGGACGTCGCGGTCGGCGCGCAGCACGATGGCGTCGGGCTGGATGCCGATGTTGCGCAGCGCGGCGACGGAGTGCTGGGTGGGCTTGGTCTTCAGCTCGCCGGAGGGGCCGATGTAGGGCAGCAGCGAGATGTGCACGACGAAGACGTTGTCGCGGCCGACCTCGTGGCGGACCTGGCGGACGGTCTCCAGGAACGGCAGCGACTCGATGTCGCCGACCGTGCCGCCGACCTCGGTGATGACGACGTCGACGTCCTCGGTCGCCATGCGGCGGATGCGGTGCTTGATCTCGTTGGTGATGTGCGGGATGACCTGCACGGTGTCACCGAGGTACTCGCCGCGGCGCTCCTTGGCGATGACCGTGTTGTAGACCTGGCCGGTGGTGACGTTGGCCGAGCCGTCGAGGTCGACGTCGAGGAAGCGCTCGTAGTGGCCGATGTCCAGGTCGGTCTCGGCGCCGTCGTTGGTGACGAACACCTCGCCGTGCTGGAAGGGGTTCATCGTGCCGGGGTCGACGTTCAGGTACGGGTCGAGCTTCTGCATCGTGACCCGCAGGCCGCGCGCCTTCAGCAGGGCACCCAGGCTGGAGGCCGTCAGGCCCTTGCCGAGGGACGAAGCGACACCCCCGGTGACGAAGATGTGCTTGGTCGTCATGGATTTGGGCGGCATCGCCAAGAGGGGGCTCCCGTGGTCGCGAGGTGAGGTGCGTCCGGCGACTTCTCCCGTTTCCGGGGGTGCCGAAGCTGCGGTTTCGGGGCCCCTGATTCGCACAGGCAGACCACCGGTCCACGGGGTACCAGCCTATCAGCGCCCGGACCGGTCCGCCTCCGGGCGCGCTGCGCGGCGAACCCCGCGGGTCGCCCCCGGCGGCCGTTCCCGCAGGTCACCCGTTCGGCCGAGTGACATTGTCCCGATACTTAAGGAGATCACTAGGGTGCGCTCATAACTTGCTCGGATACCGCTGCACATCGCCGCCGAGCAGTCCGGCAGACGGCGTAACAACGCCAGTTCCGGCAATCTAGGACTCGACGCGGGGATCCCTGCGCACAGGAGACCGCGCGACAGCGCATTGCAAGCGCCCTACGGGGCGGACGTGGCCGTTCGACTGGAGAGCAACGTGTCCGGGCGCATCGAGGATTACGCACTGATCGGGGACATGCAGACCGCGGCGCTGGTCTGCCGGGACGGCTCGGTGGACTGGTTGTGTCTGCCACGTTTCGACTCCCATGCCGTCTTCGCGAGCCTTCTGGGCACCGAGGATCACGGGTTCTGGCGCATCGGCCCGGCCTTCGCGGCGGGCACGGAGCCGCCGCGGGCCGCGCGCCGGCGCTACCGGGGCGATTCACTGGTGCTGGAGTCGGAGTGGGACACCCCGCGCGGGACCGTCCGCGTGACCGACTTCATGCCGCCGCGCGAGGACCACGCGCCGCAGCTGATCCGCATCGTGGAGGGGGTCAGCGGGCGCGTCCCGATGCGCTCCGCGCTGCGCATGCGCTTCAGCTACGGGCGGGTCGTGCCGTGGGTGCACAAGGTGGACGGGCGCACCGTGGCCGTCGCCGGCCCGGACTCGGTCTGGCTGGACACCGACGCGCAGACCTACGGCAAGGACCTGACCACGTACTCCGACTTCACGGTCGGTCCGGGCGACCGGGTGGCCTTCGCCATCAGCTGGCAGCCCTCCCACAAGGGCGCGCCGGAGACCCCGGACACGGCGGCGGCCCTGGAGGCCACCACCGAGTTCTGGCGCGAGTGGGTGGACCACTGTACGTACCACGGGCCCTACCGCGAGGCCGTGATCCGCTCGCTGATCACCCTCAAGGCGCTGACGTACGCCCCCACGGGCGGGATCGTCGCCGCGCCGACGACCTCCCTCCCGGAGGAGATCGGCGGGAGCCGCAACTGGGACTACCGCTACACCTGGCTGCGCGACGCCGCCATCACCCTGTCCTCGCTGCTGCGCACCGGCTACCGCAGCGAGGCCGCGGCCTGGCGGGACTGGCTGCTGCGCGCGGTGGCCGGCGACCCGGAGAACCTCCAGATCATGTACGGGATCGCCGGCGAGCGCGAGCTCGGCGAAACCGAGCTGGACTGGCTGCCGGGCTACGAGGACTCCGCCCCGGTGCGCGTCGGCAACGGCGCCGCGCACCAGCTCCAGCTCGACGTCTACGGGGAGGTCACGGAGGCCCTGCACCTGGGTCACATGACGGGCCTGGCCCGCAACGACTACGCCTCGGTGCTCCAGCTGAAGCTGATCCGCTACCTGGAGACCCACTGGAACGAGCCGGACGAGGGCATCTGGGAGGTGCGCGGCCCGCGCCGCCACTTCGTGCACTCCAAGGTGATGGCCTGGGTGGCCGTGGACCGCACGATCAAGCTGATCGAGAGCGGGGACGCGGACGGCCCGCTGGAGCGCTGGCGCGAGCTGCGTGACGAGATCCACGCGGACGTGTGCGAGAAGGGCTACGACCCGGAGCGCAACACCTTCACCCAGTCCTACGGCTCGCAGGAGCTGGACGCCTCCCTGCTGCTCATCCCGCAGATGGGCTTCCTGCCGCCGGACGACAAGCGGGTCATCGGCACCATCGAGGCGATCCAGCGCGAACTGTCGACCCCGGACGGCTTCATCCTGCGCTACCCGACGGCCGGCGAGGAGGCCGGGGTGGACGGGCTGGAGGGCGACGAGGGGGCCTTCCTGGCCTGCTCGTTCTGGATGGCCGACGACCTCGCGATGATCGGCCGGGTCGACGAGGCGCGCCGGCTCTTCGAGAAGCTGCTGGCGCTCCGCAACGACCTGGGGCTCCTGGCGGAGGAGTGGGACTCCAAGCGGGAGCGTCAGGTGGGGAACTTCCCGCAGGCGTTCAGTCACGTCCCGCTGATCGACACGGCACTGCGCCTGACGGCGAGCGGCGCCTACGGCGGCTGACGCGCGGGCCCTGCGGGGCCCGCCTACCCTGTAGGGGTCCCATGCCCCTTCCGGGAAGGGGGGGTGGTCATGACGCCCCTCTCGAAGGCGGGCGCGGCCCTCGCCGCGCTCCGCGAGGACCTCTCCGGTGACGTCTTCGCCCCGGGCGATCCCGGCTACGACGAGGCCCGGACCCTGTTCAACGCGATGATCGACCGCCGCCCGGCGGTGATCGCCCAGTGCGAGGGCGCGTCGGACGTGGTGACGGCGGTGCGCTTCGCGCGGGAGCTGGACCTGCCGGTCGCCGTGCGCGGGGGCGGGCACAGCGTCGCGGGGATGTCCCTGAACGACGGGGGCCTGGTCGTCGACCTGCGCCGGATGCACGGGGTGACCGTCCATCCGGCGGCGCACGCGGCACACCTCGGGGGCGGGGCGACGATGAGCCACCTGGACCGGGCCTGCCAGCCGTACGCGCTGGCGACCACCGGAGGCCGGGCCTCGACCACCGGCGTGGGCGGTTTCGTCCTGGGCGGGGGGACCGGCTGGCTGGACCGGACGTTCGGCCTGGCGGTGGACAACCTGCTGGGCGCGGACCTGGTGACCGCCGACGGCGAGCTCCTGCACGTGACGGCGGAGGACCACCCGGACCTGTTCTGGGGACTGCACGGCGGCGGCGGGAACTTCGGGATCGCGACCTCCCTGACCCTGCGCCTGCACGACCTGCCCCACATGTCGATCGCGTTCCTGCTGTACCTGCCCGAGCGCGGGCCGGAGGCGGTGCGCACCTTCCGGGACGTCATCGAGGCGGGCCCGCGCGAGGCGAGCGGCGGTGCCATCTACCTGACGGCCCCGCCCGAGGACTTCGTCCCACCGCACCTGGTGGGGCTGCTCGTGGCGTGCGTGCTGCTGACGTACGCGGGGCCCGAGGACCGGATGCGCGAGCTGGCGGAGCCGCTGCTGGCGATCCCGCACGAGGCGGAGGTCGTCACGGGCATCCCGTACGCGGACCTCCAGTGCATGATCGACGACCCGCCGGGGCTGCGGAACTACTGGTCGGCGGAGTACCTGACCGGGGTCCCGGACGCGTTCGTGGACGTGTTCTGCGCCCGCGCCGACTCGATGCCGGTGCCGACGGGCACCCAGCACGTGGTGTGGCCGCAGGGCGGGGCGATCGCCGAGGCGCCGGGCGACTACCCGGTGCCCTACCGCGACGCCCCGTGGGCGGTGCACCCGTTCGGGATGTGGGAGGACCCGGCCGACGACGACCGGGTCCGGCGGTGGGTCAAGGACGTCCGCGCCGACGTCCGGCCGTGGAGCACCGGCGCGGTGTACCTCAACTTCACCGGCGACGACGAGGGCGCGGACCGGGTCGTGGCGGGCCTCGGCGCCGGGAACATGCGGCGGCTGGGCGAGCTGAAGCGGCGTTACGACCCCGACAACGTGTTCCGCTTCAACCACAACGTCCGGCCCTTGTGAGCGGTGTCAGGTGAGGGCGGCGATCACCTCCCGGGCGGCGCGTTCGCCCTCGGTGGCGCCGCCCTCCATGAAGCCCTGGAAGTCGTAGCTGCAGTGCTCGCCGCCGATGTGGACGTTGCCCTGGGCCGTGCCCTCGTACGTCGCGTACCGGTGCAGGTAGCCGGTGGGCCAGTACGAGTAGGCGCCCAGCGAGTAGGGGTTGCGGTGCCAGGCGGAGAGCTGGGCGCGGCCGGTCCACACCGCCTTGGTGCCGGGGTAGAAGGCGTCGATGCCGGTGAGCATCCGGTCCGCGAGGGCGCGTACGTAGGGGTCGGTCTCGGTGGCGAAGGGGCTGGCGGGGGTGAGGGAGGCGGCGAGGGTGCCGCCGCCGTACTGGAGGAGGATGCCGCCGTTGCCGGGCTGGACCTTGGTGGTGTCCCAGGTCTGCTGGACGTCGGAGTCGGTGAAGCAGTCGCCGGCGGAGACGCCGTGCCAGGGGCCGGTGCCCCGCCAGGGCCGGGCGGTGAACTGCATGTTGAGCTTGGTGCAGTGGCCCATGCGCGCGTCCCTGAGCAGGTTGCGCATGAGGGGGTCGAAGCCCGCCTGTGAGGTGTCGAGGCGCTGGAGGACGGGCAGCGGCAGGCACAGGACGGTGTGGTCGGCGACGGCGGTGCGGGTGGCGCCGGAGTCGTCGAAGGTGAGGGTCTGGGTGCCGTCGGCGTTGGCCCGTACGGCGAGCAGCTCGCGGCCCGTCACGAGGGTGCCGGGGGTCAGGGCGGCGGCGATGGCGTTCGGGAGCAGGTCGTTGCCGCCGGTGATGTGGTAGCGCTCGTTCGAGAGGCCCCAGACGTTGAAGTTGCCGGGGTTGGGCTGGTAGCCCATCAGCAGGACGAGGGCGAGGGCGGACTGGGCGGTGGTGTCGGCGCCGTACTCGACGTTGTAGGCGACGTCGATGAACCGGCCGAGCTGCGAGCCGTGGCCGCCGGGGACCCGGGTCTCGATCCATTCGTACAGCGTCATGTTGTCGAGGGCCGTGCCGGCGGGGGTGGAGCTGTTCCAGGTGACCTCCCCGGCTTCCTGGAGGTCTCGGCGCAGCGCCTGGTAGACGGCCTTGAAGTCCTCGTCGGCCTGGGTGCGGGAGTAGTACGTGCCGTTGAACCAGAGCACTTCCTCGGCACCGTTGGGTCCGCCGCCGAGGAAGTCCTCGGTGGGCAGGCCGAAGCGGCGGCACAGCTCCAGGATCTTCTTGTGGCTGGTGTCGATCAGCTCGCCGCCGATCTCGGAGGTCTGCCCGTACGCCCAGTGGCCCCGCTGGGTCCACATGCGGCCGCCGACGCGGGCCGGGTTCGCCTCGTAGAGGGTGCAGGGGACGCCGGCGTCCTGGAGGGTGAGGGCGGCGGTGAGGCCGGAGATCCCGGCGCCGACGACGGCGACGCGGGCGGGTGCGGCGGGCTTCTTGGCGGGGCCGCTCTCGACGGCGTGCGCGGTGGCGGCCGCCGTCGCGGAGGAGGCGACGGCGGTGCCGAGGCCGATCGCGGCGGCCCGGCCGAGGAGTTCGCGGCGGGTGGAGCCGCGCACTTCGGCGACGGGCAGCCGCAGCCGCCGGGCGGCCGCGTGTTCCGCGGCGAGCTGCCGCAGGGAGTGCATCAGGGGCGTACGGGCCATGACGGGGCTCCTCAGACGGTGGCGGCGGTCGGGCCGGAGGGGGTGGCGGCGGGGTCGTCGGTGCGTTCGGCGGCGTCCTCCAGGACGATCCGGCCGATGACCTCGTAGCGCTCCGGGGCGTTCGCCTTCAGCCAGAGGCCGAGGGCCAGGCCGCCGACGAAGACCACGCCGACGATCCAGGGGATGAGCGTGAAGAACAGCGATCCGGCGGCGGCGCCCGCGGCGGTCTCCATGTTGAGCACCAGCAGGACCACGACCGCGATCATCCCGATCCCGCCGAGCAGGGGCGCGGTGAAGGTCCTGAACCAGTGCCGGTCCTCGGGGTGGTGGGCGCGGAAGTAGCCGATGACGGCGAAGGAGCACAGGGTCTGCACGATCAGGATCGCCATCGTGCCGAGGATCGCGAGCAGCGTGTACAGGTGCAGGTACGGGTCCTGGCCGGTGAGCCAGAAGCCGGCGACCAGGGCGGTGGCGATGGCGGTCTGCGCGACGGAGGCGGTGTACGGGGAGCCGTGCCGGGGGTGGGTGCGGCCGAGCCCGGGGTGGAGGAAGCCCTCGCGGCCGATGGCGTAGAGGTAGCGGGCGGCGCACTGGTGGAAGGCCATGCCGCAGGCGAAGGAGCCGGTGAGCAGCAGCCACTGGAAGGCGTCGACGGCCCAGGCCCCGATGAAGGTCTTGGTGGGGGCGAAGAAGAGGTCGAGGGGGCTCGTGGAGGCGGAAAGGGCGACGGAGTCGGCCAGGCCGTTGCCG
This sequence comes from Streptomyces sp. NPDC043896, assembly GCF_056435605.1. Taxonomy (NCBI): domain Bacteria; kingdom Bacillati; phylum Actinomycetota; class Actinomycetes; order Kitasatosporales; family Streptomycetaceae; genus Streptomyces; species Streptomyces sp. NPDC043896. The sequence goes on along the minus strand of NZ_JBWKEE010000026.1, from coordinate 17,479 downwards.
GCGATGGTCATCCAGGAGACGTAGATGTAGAAGAGGCCCACTCCGATGACGGAGATGAGGGTGGCCTTGGGGATGACCCGCTTGGGGTCGCGGGACTCCTCCCCGTACATCGCGGTGGACTCGAAGCCGACCCAGGACCAGAAGGCGAAGAAGAGGCCGAGCCCGGCGGAGGTGCCGGTGAAGGCGTTCGTCGGGTTCACCGGCTCCAGCGGGATCCCGTCGGGGCCGCCGCCCGCGATGAGCACGGCGGTGGCGACGGCGAAGAGGACGGCGATCTCGGCGATGAGCATCACGCCGAGGGCCTTGGCGGTGAGGTTGATGTCGAAGTGCGCGAGGACGGCGGTGACGGCGAGCATGCCGGCCGCGTAGAGGATCCAGGGCAGGTCCACGCCGAGCTGGTCGTGGACGGTCGTCTTGGCGAAGTAGGAGAACACTCCGACGATGGAGGCCTCGAAGACGATGTACGCGAGGACGGCGAGCATCCCGGAGGCCATGCCGGCGATCCGGCCGAGGCCGTGCGAGATGTACCCGTAGAAGGCGCCGGCGGCGGTGATCCGCTTGGCCATGGCCACGTAGCCGACCGCGAAGACGGTGAGGACGACGGTCGCGAAGAGGTAACCGGCGGGGGCGCCGGTGCCGTTGCCGAAGCCGACGGCGATGGGGAGGTTGCCGGTCATCGCCGTGATCGGCGCGGCGGTGGCGACCGCCATGAAGACGACGCCGACCAGGCCGACGGAGTTGGCCTTCAGGCGCTGGACCGGGGGCGTGGCCCCGGTGGCGGGCGGAGGCGTGGCGCTGGCTCTGCTCATGGAGTCCTCGTTCCTGCTTCCTGATCTGTCCGAAGGCCGACACTCTCCACCCGAGTGACGCAGACCACAATCGGCACGCGGTCCGATAATCGCCTTGCCGGGGCGACGAGTTGTCGGTCCGGACGGGGGCATAACGGACTCCGTAACGGCCCGGTGATGTTCGCGGAACGGGGCGGCCGGTAGCGTCCGCGATATGGACGACCAGGGCGGAATCACGGTTCAGCGGGCACTTGAGCTGCCGGGGCTGCGCGGCGGGCTCCCGGAGGTGGTCGCCTGCGCCGACCGGCTCGGACGGACCGTCCGCTGGGTGCACGCGGGCGAGGTGCCGAACATCGCCTCGCTGCTCAAGGGCGGCGAGCTGCTGCTGACCACGGGCCTGGGACTCGGCACCCGGCCCGCCGAACAGCGCGCCTTCGTACGCCGCCTCGCGGACCGGGGCATCGCCGCACTGGTCGTGGAACTCGGCCCGCGCTTCACCCGGCTTCCGGCCACGATCGTCGAGACCGCCAAGGCCGCCGGGCTGCCGCTCGTCCAGCTGCACCGCGAAGTGCCCTTCGTGACGGTGACGGAGGAGGTCCACACCGAGATCGTCAACGGCCACTACGCCCTGCTCCAGCGCGCCGAGGAGGTCCACCGGCGCTGCACGGAGGCCCTGTTGGGCGGTGGCGGGATCCCCCAGGTGCTGCGCATCCTGTCCGACTTCACGGGCAACCCGGTGTTCCTGGAGACCCCGGACGGCCAACTGCTGTACGCGGCCGGGCCGGTGGCCGGGGACGCGGCGGCGGACCCGCTCCAGGTGTGGGAGGGGCTGCGGGGGCAGCGCGCCGCCGAGCCGCCCGCGAACGCCGTGGTGGTCGACGTACCGGGCGGCGGCCACGGCACGGGGTCGGTCCGGGCGCGGGTCGTCCTGGTGGGGGTCTCGGCGCCGCTGCTGCCGGTGCACCGGATGGCGGCCGAGCGCACGGCGGGGGTCCTGGCGGTGGTGCTGATGCAGGCGCGCCAGGAGGAGGAACTGGCCGCGCGCGGCCGGGGCGACTTCCTGACGGACCTGGCGGAGGGCCGGATCTCGGCGGAGGACGCCCCCGCGCAGGCCCGGGTCCTGGGCTTCCGGCCGGGGACGGGGCCGCTGCTGCCGATCGTGATGCGGCTGTCCACCGACCTGGGCGCCTCAGGGAACTGGGCGGTGCTGGCCCGGGCGGTGCTGGAGGAACTGTCGTCGGTCGGGGTGCCGGTCCTGCTGGGCGTCCGCCCGGTGGAGGGCCGGGTGCCGCTGCTGGTCTCGCTGCGCACGGAGTCGGAGCGCACGGCCGTCGCCGACCGGGTGGCCGCGGCGCTGCGGGCGGGTGTCGAACGGGCCGGGCTCGACCGGGCCTCCGCGCCGCCGGCCGTGGTCGTGGGCGTCGCGGGCGGCTGGGCGGCCGCCTCCTCGGGCCTGCGGCACGCCGCCGAGACGGCCACGGCCGCCCACGGCCTGCCGGCCCGGCCCTGGTACGACGCGCGGCGGCTGGACATCGACCTGCTGCTGTGGCGGCTGCGCGAGCACCCCGACCTGGCGGCGTTCGTGGACCGCGCGATCGGGGCGCTGCGGGTCCACGACGCGGCGTCCCGCCCGCCGCTCCTCCCGACGCTGGAGACGTACCTGGCCCACGCCGGCCGCAAGGCGGAGACGGCGCGGGAGCTGCACCTGAACCGCCAGACCCTGTACAACCGCCTGGCCCGCATCTCGGAGCTCCTGGGCACGGACCTGGACGACCCCGAATCGGTCCTCTCCCTGAGCCTGGCCCTCCGAGCCCGCCGCCACGCCACCCCTTCCTGAGGCGGGGGTGGGGGTGGGGGGTGGGGGGTGCACGGTGCGGGCCCGCCATCTCCCCCTCGACCCCCCGGGCCCGGCCGGTGGTTGCCCACCCGCCCCCTCGTCTGCGGGCCGGGGGCCGGGGGGCGGTAGCCCCTTCGACCGGGTCGGGGAGGTGCTGGGGGTTTCCCGTCAGTCCCATCGTCGTTCCGTGTCGTGCCGGCCTGTAAAGGGCGCTCACTGCGTTCGCGTCACTTCGTGATCGCCTTCGGCGACCCTTGACAGGCCGTCCCGCCCCGGAAAGCCGAAAGACTGCCGGGAAGCCCCCAGAAGAACGGTCACGGGGCAGAAGAGGGAGGGACGGGTCCCTCAGGATGGGCGAGGGGCCGGGCGCCGGCCCGCCGGGCATCCGGGCCCCCAGAGGCCATGATCCGGAGCCACAGGGGCTCTACCTGCACGGAAGGACGACAGGAGCATCCTGCGGACCACCCAGGCGCAGCAGATCGCTACGCGCTCCTCCCGCCAAGCGTCCACCACCCGCCTGGGGCTGATACCTGCACCAGAGGTTGATCAGAGCAGTCCAGGTTGCAGGTGGGCGCGGCAGATCGCTACGCGCTCCTCTTGTCTCGGCGCCTGGCCGCCGTCCTGGGGCCTGAGAGCCTCCTTGAAGGCCGTGCACCAGCTCCAGACGGCCGCCGGACGCCGAGCAGAGAGGAGCGCGTAGCGATCTGCCGCGTCTGCCGACTCTCCAGGTCGATCTGTTCGTCCTCTACTGCAGGTACCAGCCCAGGACGGCCGCCGGACGCCAAGCCGGGAGAAGCGCGTAGCGATCTCGTGCGCCTGGGTGGTCCGCAGGCTGATCTGGTCGTCCTTCCGTGCAGGTAGCCGCGCCCCTGGTCCTGAACCGGGGATCTGGGGCCCGGATGCCCGGTGGGCCGGCGCCCGGCCGCTCGTCTCGTCCATGACAGGGCCGCTCCTCCCTCTCTTGCCCCGTGACCGTTCTTTTGGGGGTTTCCCGGCAGTCTTTCGGCTTTCCGGGGCGGGACGGCCTGTCAAGGGTCGCCGAAGGCGATCACGAAGTGACGCGACGAAGGAGCGCCCTTGACAGGCCGGCACGACACGGAACGACGATGGGACTGACGGGAAACCCCCAGCACCTCCCTGAGACGGGCCGAGGGGCTACCGCCCCCGCCACCCCCGCCCCGCACCCCCGGCCCGCGCCCGCAGGCGAGGCGGGCAGCCCTGCGTCGAGGAGGGCGTCAAGAAGGGCGGCGGCGTTCCATCAGCTCGTCGTACACCGCGAGGACCTGCGCCACGGTGTCGTCCTCCGACGGCCACGTCGCCGCCTGGGCGCGCCCCGCCACCGCGAGGGCCGCCCGGCGTTCCGGGTCGTCCAGGAGGGCCGCCACCGCCCCCGCCAGCGCGCCCGAGTCCCCGTACGGGACCAGCACCGCCGCGTCGCCGACCAGTTCCGGGACTCCCCCGACCTCGGTGGCCACCAGGGCCACCCCCGCCCGCAGGGCCTCCTGCGCCACCAGGGGCCGGCCCTCCCAGCGGCTCGCCAGCACCGCCACGTCCGCCGCCGCCAGCAGCCGGTCGGCGTCCCGGCGGCGGCCCAGCAGCCGTACCGGGAGGCCCTCCTCCTCGATGCGCCGGGTCAGTTCGGGCCGCAGCGGCCCCTCGCCGGCGATGACCAGGAGCGGCGGCGGCTCCAGCACCCGCCAGGCCCGTGCCGCGTCCAGCAGCACGGAGTACCCGCGCCGCGCCACCAGGCTGCCGACCGCGATGACCAGGGGCCGTTCCACCACGCCCAGTTCCGCCCGGGTCTTGCCCGCGTCGGGCAGCGCCGCCGCGGCCGGTACGGCCACCGCCGCCAGCCGTGCGTCCCGCGCCCCGCGCCGTCGCGCGAGGTCGACCTGGTCGGAGGTGGAGCCCAGCACCACCGCCGCGGCACGGGCCACGTGCCGCTCCAGCAGCCGGCTCAGCCGGCCGAGCGCCCCCGCCGGTTCGGGCGCGCTGCCGTGCCAGGTCACCACCAGCGGCGCCCGCCCGGCCCGGCCCCGCAGGGCCAGCGCGGCCCGCATCCCGGCCCGGATCCCGTGGGCGTGCACCACGTCGGCCCCGGCGCAGGCGGCCCGCAGGGCGCTCCCCGCGTCGGGGGTGAACTCCGCCCCGGCGCCGGTGAAGTCGTACTCCCCCTCCGCCGCGACGGGCCCGCACACGGTGACCCCGACGCCGCGCGCCGCCAGTCCCGTCGCGAGGGACCGCACGTGCGCGCTGCTGCCCGCGCCCGCGCCGCCGAGGACCTGGAGGGTGCGCAGCGGTGGCCGCCCGTACGGCTGTGCGGGGGCGGGGAAGGAGGCCGGGGAGCTGCTCACGGGCCGTAGCTCCAGGGTGAGGGGTCAGAGACGTCGCCCAGGATGCCAGTCCGCACGCGCGTTCCGGGACCATACGGGTGCGGATCCCGTACGAGATACCGCAGTGCGCCCCCCAGCCTCACCCACACGGGCTAATACTCCGTCGTCACGCGTCCGCGCGCGCCGCCTCCAGCAGTTCCTCGGCGTGGGCCCGGGCGGTCTGGGAGTCCTCCTGGCCGGCCAGCATCCGCGACAGCTCGCGGATCCGGTCCTCGCCCTCCAGGACGGTCACGCCGGAGCGGGTCACCGACCCGTCGACGGTCTTCTCCACCAGCAGCTGCCGGTCGGCGAAGGCCGCCACCTGCGGCAGGTGCGTGACCACGACGACCTGCGCCGACTTGGCCAGCTTGGCGAGCCGCCGACCGATCTCGACGGCCGCCTTGCCGCCGACGCCCGCGTCGACCTCGTCGAAGAGGTAGGTCGGCACCGGGGCGGTCCCGGCGAAGACGACCTCGACGGCCAGCATGACCCGCGAGAGCTCACCGCCCGAGGCGCCCTTGGCGATCGGCCGCGGCTGGGCTCCGGGGTGCGGGGCGAGCAGCAGCTCGACCTCGTCCGCGCCCGAGGGCCCGTACGCGACGGCGCGTCCGCCGACCTCGACGCCTTCGGCGTCCTCGGTCTGGCGGATCTCGATGGTCACCCGCGCGTGGGGCATGGCCAGGGAGGCCAGTTCCTCGGTGACGGCGGCGGCGAAGCGTTCGGCGGCCTCCGTCCGGGCGTCGGTCAGCGCCTGCGCGAGCAGGGAGAGTTCCTCGCGCAGCGCGTCCCGCTCGGCGGTCAGCTCGGTGATCCGCTCGTCGTCGCCGTCCAGTTCCAGCAGCCGTGCCGAGCCCTTCTGGGCCCAGTCCAGCACCGCGTCGACGGAGTCCCCGTACTTGCGGGTCAGCTGGGTCAGGGCGGCCCGCCGCTCCTCCACGGCGGCCAGCCGCAGCGGGTCGGCGTCCAGGTCGTCGGCGTACCCGGCGAGTTCCCCGGCGACGTCGCCGAGCAGGATGCCCAGCTCTCCGATCCGGTCGGCGAGCGCGCCGAGCGCCGCGTCGTGGGAGCGTACGGATTCCAGCGCGCGGTGCGCGCCCGCGACGAGGGTGTTGGCGTCGACGCCCTCCGGGTCCTCGACGTCGCCGGCCAGCGCCGCGTGCGCGGCCTGCGCCGCGGAGGCCAGGGACTCGGCGTGTCCGAGCCGTTCGGCCTCGGCCGCGAGCTCGGCGTCCTCGCCGGGCAGCGGTTCCACGGCGGCGATCTCGTCCAGCCCGAAGCGCAGCAGGTCCGCCTCCTGTGCCCGTTCCCGGGCGCGGGTGGTGATGGTGTCCAGCTCGGCGGTGGCGGCCCGGAGCCGGCGGTAGGCGCCGGCGTACTTCTCCAGGGGGACGGCGACGGCGTCGCCGGCGTACCGGTCGAGGGCCTGGCGCTGCCGGGCGGGCCGGAGCAGGCCCTGCTGGTCGGTCTGGCCGTGGACGGCGACGAGGTCGTCGGCGAGTTCGGAGAGCAGGCCGACGGGCACGGAGCGGCCGCCGACGTGGGCGCGCGAGCGCCCCTCGGCGGACACCGTCCGGCTGATCAGCAGGGCGCCCTCGTCGAGCTCGGCCCCGGCCTCCTCGGCGCGTACGGCGGCGGGTGCGTCGGGGCGCATGACGACGCGCCCCTCGACCACCGCGGCCTTGGCGCCGATCCGTACCAGGGCCGGGTCGGCGCGGCCGCCGAGCAGCAGCCCGAGGCTGGTGACGACCATCGTCTTGCCCGCACCGGTCTCGCCGGTCACCGCGGTGAAACCGGGCGACAGCTCGACCACCGCGTCGTCGATGACCCCGAGCGACCGTATCCGCATCTCCTCAAGCACGGGACGACGATACCGAGGTTTCACCGGTGCCATGTGACCTCACCCGCCCGAAGTTTCTCGAACGGATGTGCTATTGGAGCGTCAGTGCGGTGCTCCGCGCCACCCCGAGACCGGCAGCGCGAACTTCGCCACCAGCCGGTCCGTGAACGACGCGTGGTGCAGCCGGGCGAGCCGCACCGGCACCGTCCCCCGCCGGACCTCGACCCGCGCCCCCGCGGGCAGCTCCAGCGTCCTGCGCCCGTCGCACCACAGGGCCCCGTGCGGGGTACCGTTCTGCACCTCCACGGCCAGCACCGACGTCGGGGAGGTCACCAGCGGCTTCGCGAACAGCGCGTGCGCGCTGATCGGCACCATCAGCAGCGCCTCCACCTCCGGCCAGACCACCGGCCCGCCCGCCGAGAAGGCGTACGCCGTGGAGCCCGTCGGAGTGGCGCAGACGATGCCGTCGCAGCCGAAGCCCGTCACCGGGCGCCCGTCGATCTCCAGGACCACCTCCAGCATCCGCTCGGCGGACACCTTCTGGACGGCCGCCTCGTTCAGCGCCCAGTCCCGGTGCACGATGTCGCCGTTGGTCCGTACGAGGACGTCGAGGGTCATCCGCTCCTCGACCTCGTACTCCCGGGTCACCACCCGGTCCACGACCTTGTCCAGGTCGTCACGCTCGGCCTCGGCGAGGAACCCCACCCGGCCCAGGTTGACGCCCAGCATCGGCACTCCCGAGCCGCGCGCGAACTCCGCCCCGCGCAGCAGGGTCCCGTCCCCGCCCAGCACGATCAGCAGCTCGCACCCGTCGAGCACCTTGGGCGTGCACTCGGCGACGAGCTCCACCTCGGGCGGCAGCGGCAGGTCACGCGCCTCGTGCTCCAGGACCCGCACCCCGATCCCCGACTTCAGCAGCCCCTGCACCACCAGTTCGGCGCTGCGGATCGCGGCCGGCCGGCCGGTGTGCGCGACGAGGAACACCCTGCGCGGCTCCGCCGCCCCCGCGGCCCCTCCCGATCCCTCCGATTCCACCCGACGTGCTGAACCTGCTGAACCTGCTGACACCTCTGTCACTGCGGCCCCTCCGCCACTGCACGGTCGACATCCCCCGGGTCGAGTGCCGGTGCCCCCGCCCGAAGCCACAGAAAGTACTCGACGTTCCCCGACGGCCCCGGCAGCGGGCTCGCGGTCACGCCGAGGACGCCCAGGCCCAGCTTCCAGGCCTGCGCCGCGACGTCCTTCACGGCCTCGGCCCGCAGCTCGGCGCTGCGCACCACGCCGCCGCTGCCCAGGCGCTCCTTGCCCACCTCGAACTGCGGCTTCACCATCAGCACCAGGTCGGCGTCCGGCGCCGTGCAGCGCACCAGCGCGGGCAGCACCAGGCCGATGGAGATGAAGGACAGGTCGCCGACGACCAGGTCCACCGGGACCCCGTCGATCAGTTCGAGCGTCAGCTCGCGCACGTTCGTACGGTCCTTGACGGTGACCCGCTCGTCGCTCTGCAGCGACCAGGCGAGCTGCCCGTAGCCGACGTCGACGGCGACGACGTGCGCCACGCCCGCGCGCAGCAGCACGTCCGTGAACCCGCCCGTCGAGGCGCCCGCGTCCAGCGCCCGGCGCCCCTCGACGGCCAGTCCCAGCGGCCGGAAGGCCGCGAGCGCGCCGGCGAGCTTGTGGCCGCCCCGGGAGACGTAGTCGGGGTCGCTGTCGTCCTTGAGGACGACGAGGGCCGCGCTGGTCTCGACCTGGGTGGCCGGTTTGGTGGCGGTGGTACCGCCCACGGTCACCCGGCCCGCGGCGATCAGCTGGGCCGCGTGCTCGCGCGAGCGGGCCATGCTGCGGCGTACCAGTTCGGCGTCCAGGCGGCGGCGTGCCACTCCTGCCACGTTCGGTTCAGCTCCTGTTTTCGTAAGGTCCGGGGACCGGCGGTGCGTCCAGCGCGTCCAGCGCGGCGCGCAGTCCCCTGTGCACATCCTCGTACACCTCGACGTGCCCGTCCGCCGCCAGGTGGTCCGCGTCCGCCAGCCGCTCCAGGTGCGCGTCCACCCTGGCGTGGCCGGTGGGGGTGCGTACGAGTCCCAGCGGCGCGGCCCCGGCGGGCTCGGCCGCCGGCTCCGCCGCGGGCTCGGCCGCCGCGGGCCCGGCGGCCGTCCCGCCGGCGGGAGGCGCGGGCTCCTGCGGGTCGTCCGGAACGCTCCCGGACCGTGCTTCGGTCATGCCCCGACGCTACCCCGAAGCGCGGCCGTCACCACGCGCGGCTCTGCGGTACGGTCGTGATCACCATGGCTACGATCCAGGAGTGCCGCGCGGCACTCGACCGACTCTCCGACAACCTGGCCTCGGCGGACGGCGGCGTACGCGGCGCGGCCGCCCTCGACCGCTCCCTGAGCTGCCACATCACCGACCTCGACGAGACCTTCACCGGCCGCCTCGACGGCGGCCGGATCCGGGTGGAGGCGCTCACCGCCGGCCCGCCCCGGAGCAAGGCGGAGATCCGGCTGGCGATGACCGGCGACGACCTGGTCGCGCTGGTCGCCGGCGAGCTGAAGTTCGCCAAGGCCTGGGCCGCGGGCCGGGTCCGCCTGGAGGCCGGCTTCCGCGACCTGCTGCGCCTCAAGAGCCTGCTCTAGCCCGTGCGGCGCGGCGCCCGGTCCCCGACGCGCCGCCCGCCGGGGGGCGGTGCCCCGGCCCGGGGACACGGCCCGGCCCGGGGACACGGCCCGGCCCGGGGACACGGCCCGGCGCGGGCCTCAGACCGCGGCCTTCGCCCGCGCCTGGCGGGCGGCCGGGACCACCAGCGGGGTTCCGGTCTCCGGGTCGTCGATGACCTGGCAGCGCACCCCGAACACCTCCTCCACCAGCCCCGCCGTGACCACCTCGGCCGGCGGGCCCTCGGCGACGACCACACCGCCGCGCAGGGCGATCAGGTGCGTGGCGTAGCGGGCCGCGTGGTTGAGGTCGTGCAGCACCGCCACCAGCGTCCGGCCCTGCGTCTCGTGGAGCTCCGCGCACAGGTCGAGCACGTCGAGCTGGTGCTGGATGTCCAGGTAGGTGGTCGGCTCGTCCAGCAGCAGCAGCGGGGTCTGCTGGGCCAGCGCCATCGCGATCCACACCCGCTGGCGCTGCCCGCCCGACAGCTCGTCCACGGCCCGGTCGGCGAGCTCGGCGACCCCGGTGGAGGCCATCGACTCCAGCACGATCCGCTCGTCCTCCGCCGACCACTGCCGCAGGAGCCCCTGGTGCGGGTAGCGGCCGCGCGAGACCAGGTCGGCGACCGTGATGCCGTCCGGGGCGATCGAGGACTGCGGGAGCAGGCCCAGCGTCTTCGCCACCTTCTTCGCCGGCAGCGAGGAGATCGCCTGGCCGTCGAGCAGCACCCGCCCCGCCGCCGGCTTCAGCATCCGCGACAGGGCCCGCAGCAGCGTCGACTTGCCGCAGGCGTTCGGGCCCACGATCACCGTGAAGGAGTTGTCGGGGATCTCCACCGACAGGTTCTCCGCGATGACCCGCTGGTCGTAGCCGAGGGTGACGTTCTCCGCGCTCAGCCTCTGCACTTGCCCACTCCTCGTTTCGACCTGCTTGTTCATATACGTCCCGCCTTGCGCTCCATGACGAGCAGCCAGAGCAGGTAGACACCGCCGACCAGGCCCGTGACCACGCCCACCGGCAGCTGGTCCGCGCCGAAGGCCCGCTGCGAGGCCAGGTCCGAGGCCAGCAGCAGGACGGCGCCCATCAGCGCGCCGGTCAGCAGGTTCGACCCGGGCGACCGCGACAGCCGCCGGGCCAGCTGCGGCGCGGCCAGCGCCACGAAGCTGATCGGACCGGCCGCCGCGGCCGCCGCGGTGGTCAGCAGGATCGCCGCCAGCATCAGCAGCAACCGGGTCCGCTCCACCGGCACGCCCAGCGCGTACGCGGCGTCGTCGCCCATCTCGATCATCCGCAGGGCCCGGCTCTGCCCGAGGATCAGCGGGAACAGCACCGCGCACACCGCCAGCAGCGGCCACACCTGCGCCCAGTCCCGCCCGGCCAGCGAACCGGTCAGCCACACCATCGCCCGGGTGGCCTCGACGATCTGCGCCTTGGCGATCAGGTACTGGATCAGCGCCACGAGCACGGCCGAGGCCCCGATGCCGACGAGCACCAGCCGGTAGCCCTGGATCCCCTGCTTGTACGCGAGGAGGTAGACGGCCGCGCCGGCCAGCAGACCGCCGACGACCGCGCCCAGCGCGACCTCGGTGGCGCCGCCCTTGAAGACGATGATGACGACGAGCGCGCCGACGGCCGAGCCGTACCCGAAGCCGAGCAGGTCCGGGGAGCCGAGCGGATTGCGGGAGACGGACTGGAAGACCGCCCCGGACATCCCGAGGGCCGCACCGACCATGACGGCGACCAGGACCCGGGGCAGCCGCAGGTCGTTCACGATGAAGTCGTCGGCGGGCGTCCCGTTGCCCAGCAGGGTCTGTACGACGTCCCAGGGCGCGATCTCGAAGTCGCCGGTGCCGATCAGCACCACGGCCAGCACCAGGGTCACGGCGGCCAGCACCAGCCCGGCCGTCAGCGCGCGCGGTTCGACCCGCAGCGAGGTGCGGCCGGGTCCGCGCAGGGCCCGGAGCCGGGCGGCCCGGGCGGCGGGGGTCGGGGCGGCGGGGGTCGCGGTCACAGCTGGGCCATCCTCTTGCGCCGAACCAGGTAGATGAAGACGGGGCCGCCGATGAGCGCGGTGACGATGCCGACCTGGAGCTCGGAGGGCCGGGTGACGACCCGTCCGATCACATCGGCGCCGAGCAGCAGCACCGGCGACAGCACGGCCGAGTACGCGAGCACCCAGCGCATGTCGGGCCCGGTCACGAGGCGGGCCAGGTGCGGGATCATCAGCCCGATGAAGACGATCGGCCCGCACGCGGCGGTCGCGGCCCCGCACAGCAGGGTGATGGCGGCCATCGACAGGATCCGGGTCCGCGTCAGGTGCGCGCCGAGCGCCCGCGCGGTGTCGTCGCCCATCGCCATCGCGTTGAGCGGCCTGCCCAGCACCAGCGCCAGCACGGCGCCGGCCAGCAGGAACGGCGCCACCTGCCGGACGGTGTCCATGTTGGCCGAGGCCAGCGAGCCCACCGTCCAGAAGCGCAGCTTGTCCAGCGCCTTGGTGTCCATCAGCTGCACGGCGTTGATGTAGCCGACGAGGGCCGCGCTGGCCGCCGTACCGGCGAGCGCGAGGCGCACCGGGGTGGCGCTGCGGCTGCCGCCGAGCACGTAGACCACGACCGAGACGACGGCGGCGCCGAGGAAGGCCCACCAGACGAACTCGGTCAGCGTCGCCGCCCCGAAGAAGCTGATCGCCGAGACGACGGCGGCCGCGGCACCCGCGTTGACCCCGAGGATGCCGGGCTCGGCCAGCGGATTGCGGGTCAGCGCCTGCATCACCGCGCCGGACAGGCCGAGTCCGAGCCCGACCATCACCCCGAGGACGGTGCGCGGGACCCGCAGGTCCCGCACGACCACGTCGTTGGTGGTGCCGGAGTAGTGGAACAGGCCGTGCCAGACGTCGCCGAGCGGCATCGGCTTGGCGCCGACGGCGATGCTCGCCACCGCGACAAGGGCCAGCAGGACGAGGGCGATCAGCAGACCGGCGGCGCGCGCCGCGTGCCGTGGACGGGCCACGGGCGGCGGCGCGCTCTGCTCGGTTTCGGGGGGACTCTCAGCCAACACGAAGGTTAGGTTAGCCTACCCTGCGCCCCTTCTGATCATCCGAACGGCCGACACCGCCCGGCTCAGAACCCCAGCCTCGCCAGGGCCTTCTCCACGTCGTCCGCGTACACCCCGTCCCCGGCCCGCGACCAGGCCGCCGCGCACAGCGCCCGCAGCCCGTCCACCGGATCGCCCGCCCCGGCGTCCCCGGCCGGCTCCACCTCCAGACCGCCGTCCGCGTGCGCCGCGTACCAGCCGCCGCAGCGCCAGCCGCCCTCGTGCTCCACCACCTCCGGCTGCCCCGTCAGCAGCCCGCGCAGGTCACGGTCCACGTACGTCGGCCGGTGCCTCGGCTCGGCCCGCAGCAGCTGCGCCGCGTCCGTCACCCCGGTCAGCACCAGCAGCGAGTCCACGTCCCCGTTGAACGCGCCCTCGATGTCGGTGTCCAGCCGGTCCCCGACCACCAGCGGCCGCTCCGCCCCGGTCCGCAGCACCGTCTCCCGGTGCATGGGCGGCAGCGGCTTCCCCGCCACCTGCGGCTCCGCACCGGTGGCGATCCGTACGACCTCCACGGCCGCCCCGTTGCCGGGCCCGATCCCCCGCGCCCCCGGGATCGTCAGGTCGGTGTTCGACGCGAACCACGGCACCCCGCGGCCGACCGCGTACGCGGCCTCCGCGAACCGCCCCCACGGCAGGTCCGGCCCGCCGTACCCCTGGACGACCGCCGCGAGGCCCTCCTCGTCGGCGGACTCCACCGGCACCAGCCCGCGCTCGCGCAGCGCGACCCGCAGCCCCTCGCCGCCGATCACCAGCACCTTCGAACCCGGCTCCACCTGCTCCGCGATCAGCCGGGCCACCGCCTGCGCCGAGGTGATCACCTCACCGGCCTCGGTGGGGATCCCCAGCTCCGTCAGGTGCTCCGCGACGGCGTCCGGAGTCCGCAGCGCGTTGTTCGTGACGTACGCCAGGTGCATCCCGCCCTCCCGGGCCACCGCGAGGGACTCCACCGCGTGCGCGATGGCGTGCCCGCCCGCGTACACCACCCCGTCCAGGTCCAGCAGGGCGGTGTCGTACGCCTGGTGCAGACTCCGCTCACTGCCCGCGGGTCCGGTCCTGCTCTGCCGGGTCATCTGCCCACTCCTTCTGAACCGTTCCAACAACGCTCGAGACGACGCGATTCTTAAGATCGATCTTGTCCGAGTTTGCGCTGCCCCGTAAGTCCCCCGATCATCCCGCATCCCGAGACGGGTCTTACCATGCACCAATGACCACACCTGGCAACGCGGAGCACGGCCTGCGCCTGATCCCCTTCCACGGCCTGCGCTACGTCCCGGAGCGCGTCGGCAGCCTGGCGGCAGTGACCTCGCCGCCGTACGACGTGGTCGTACGCCCCGACGGAGTCGACTACCTCGAATCCGCCGACCCGCACAACATCGTCCGGCTGATCCTGCCGCAGGCGGAGACCCCGGCCGCGCGCAACGACCAGGCCGCCCGCACCCTGCGCGACTGGCTCGCCGGGGGCGTCCTCAGCGCCGACCCGCAGCCCGCGCTGTACGTGTACGAGCAGCGCAAACCGGGCCTCCTCCAGCGCGGCATCATCGGCGCCCTCGCCCTCTCCCCCGCCGAGGCGGGCGTGGTGCTGCCCCACGAGGACGTCATGCCGGACGTGGTCACCGACCGGGCGGGCCTGATGCGCGCCACCTCCGCCAACCTGGAACCCCTCCTCCTCACCTACCGAGGCGACGGCCCCGGCACCGGGGCGGCCGCGATCGTCGAGGACACCGCCGCGCGCGAGCCGCTGCTGTCCACGGTCACCGAGGACGGCTTCCGCCACAGCCTCTGGGCCATCACGGACCCGGCCGAGCTGGCCGCCGTCACCGCCGACCTCGCCCACCGCCAGGCCCTCATCGCCGATGGCCACCACCGCTGGGCGACGTACCTGCGCCTCCAGGAGGAACACGGCCCCGCCACCCCCTGGGACTTCGGCCTGGTCCTGCTCGTCGACACCGCCCGCTACCCGCTCCAGGTCCGGGCCATCCACCGGATGCTGCGCCGGCTCCCCCTCTCCGAGGCCCTGGCCAAGGTCGAGGGCTCCTTCCGGGTCCGCCCCGTCCAGGGCCCGCTGCCCCTGGCCCTGGAGGCCCTCGCGGACGCCTCGGAACGCGGCAACGCCTTCCTCCTCACCGGCGACGGCACCTTCCACCTGGCCACCGACCCCGACCCGGCCCTCATCGAGCGCACCGTCCGGGAAGACCGCCCCGAGGCCTGGCGCCGGCTCGACGCGACCGTGCTGCACGCCTCCCTGCTCGACGCCCTCTGGCAGATCCCGGACGCCCCCGACCACATCTCGTACATCCACGACGCCGCCGCGACCGTCGCCATGGCCGAACGGCACGGCGGCACGGCCGTCCTGCTGCACCCCGTACGCGAGGAGGTCGTCCGGGACCTGGCCCGCCAGGGCGTCACCATGCCCCGCAAATCCACCTCGTTCGGCCCGAAGCCGGCGACCGGCCTGGTGCTGCGCAGCCTGGACTGACCACGCCAGGCGCCCCGCCGCGCCGCACCGGCCCCGGAAACGCGGAAGGGCGGCACCCCCGAGGGGGTGCCGCCCTTCCGTCGTCCTGCGGAGCGCCGCGGTTACGCCTTGCCGCGCTCGTCGTCCTCCAGGGCCACGATCTCGTCGGTCACGTCGACCTCGGGGTCGGCGACGGGCTCGTACTCGTCGTCGTCCTCGTCGTAGTACTCGGTCTGGTCGGTGGCGCGCTCGGCGGCGGCCACCTCGGCCGGGTCCTGGTCGTCCTCGTCCTCGTCGACGCCCGCGTCCTCGAAGTCTTCGTCGGCCGCGGCGGCGTCCACGAACTCCACGCCGTCGATCTCGGCGAGGCGGTCGGAGGCGTTGGTCGCCCCGTCCTTGTCGGCCTCGAGGGTCTTGGCGAACCACTCGCGGGCCTCGTCCTCACGGCCGGCGGCCAGCAGGGCGTCGGCGTAGGCGTACCGCAGGCGCGCGGTCCACGGCTGCACGGCGCTGGAGGCCAGCTCCGGGCTCTGCAGGGTCACGATGGCGGCGTCGAGCTCGCCCATGTCCCGCCGGGCACCGGCCGCGACCAGACGCATCTCGACCTGGCCGGCCTTGTCCAGCTTCTGCACCTCGGGCTCGCCGGCCATCGCCAGCGCGCGCTCCGGACGGCCGAGGCCGCGCTCGCAGTCGGCCATGACGGGCCACAGCTCGACGGAACCGGTCATCCGCTTGGCGGCGCGGAACTCCGCGAGCGCCTCGCTGTACTTCTGCGTCGCGTACGCGGCGAAGCCGGCGGCCTCGCGCACGGCGGCGACGCGGGAGGCCAGCCGCAGGGCGATGCGGGAGTACGCGTACGCCTGCTCGGGCTCCTCGTCGATCAGCCGGGCGACCATGACGAGGTTGCGCGAGACCTCCTCGGCCAGGCCCTTGGGCAGGCTCAGGAGCTCCTGACGCACGTCGGCGTCGATCTCGTTGCCGGTGACGTCCTCGTCGATGGGGAGCCGCTTGACCGGGTCGCGGTCGGAACGGAAGTCGCGGTCGCCCCGGTCGTCACGACGGAAACCGCCACGGTCGCCACCACGGTCATCGCGGCCACCACGGTACCCACCACGCTCGCCCCGGTCGTCACGGCGGAAACCACCGCGCTCGCCACCCCGGTCGTCACGGCGCGGGTAGGACGGACGGTCGCCACCACGGTCGTCACGACCGCCACGGAACCCACCCCGCTCGTCATCGCGACGCGGGTACGAGGGACGCTCGCCCCGGTCGTCACGACGGAACGACGGACGGTCCCCACCCCGGTCATCACGACGCGGGTAAGACGGACGGTCGCCACCACGGTCGTCACGACCACCGCGGAACCCACCCCGCTCGTCGTCACGACGCGGGTACGAGGGACGCCCACCGCGGTCGTCATCGCGACGCGGGTACGAGGGACGCTCGCCCCGGTCGTCACGACGGAACGACGGACGCTCGCCACCCCGGTCATCACGACGCGGGTAGGAGGGACGGTCACCACCACGGTCATCGCGACCGCCACGGAAGCCACCCCGGTCGTCGTCACGACGCGGGTAGGACGGGCGCCCACCGCGGTCGTCATCGCGACGCGGGTACGAGGGGCGGTCGCCCCGGTCGTCACGACGGAACGACGGACGGTCCCCACCCCGGTCATCACGACGCGGGAAGGAGGGACGGTCACCACCACGGTCGTCACGACCGCCACGGAAGCCACCCCGGTCGTCGTCACGACGCGGGTAGGACGGGCGCCCACCCCGCTCGTCGTCACGACGCGGGTACGAGGGACGCTCACCCCGGTCGTCACGACGGAACGACGGACGGTCCCCACCCCGGTCATCACGACGCGGGAAGGAGGGACGCTCGCCACCACGGTCATCGCGGCGCGGGTAGGAGGGACGGTCGCCGCCACGGTCGTCACGACCGCCACGGAAGCCACCCCGGTCGTCGTCACGACGCGGGTACGACGGACGGTCGCCACCGCGGTCATCGCGGCGGAAACCTCCGCCGGCGGGACGCCCACCGCGGTCGTCGCGACGGAAGCCGCCACCGGCGGGCCGGCCGCCGCGGTCGTCGCGACGGAAGCCGCCGCGGTCGCCGCCACGGTCGTCACGGCCCCCTCGGTAGCCGCCCCTGTCACCGCCGTCGTTGCGCCGAGGCTCGCGCTCCGGACGATCGTCGGAGTAGTTGGACATGGGTGTGACTCCTGTCTTCGGGGTACCGCTAGTCATTCTCGCGCAGCCAGCCCATGGCCGCGCTTCGGCGTAAGGATGGGTAAAACAAAAAGGACCCTTGGTCCAGCGTTGAACGCTGGACCAAGGGTCCTTTGAAAGATTGTTCGGCGGCGTCCTACTCTCCCACAGGGTCCCCCCTGCAGTACCATCGGCGCTGAAAGGCTTAGCTTCCGGGTTCGGAATGTAACCG
>NZ_JBWKEE010000025.1:102965-135518 GCF_056435605.1 Streptomyces sp. NPDC043896 | reverse complement strand
CCCCCCCCCCCCCCCCCCCCCCCCCCCCCCCCCCCCCCCCCCCCCCCTCCCCCCCACCCCCCCCCCCCCCCCCCCCCCCCCCCCCCCCAACCCCCCCACCCCCCCCCCCCCCCCCCCCCCCCCCCCCCCCCCCCCCCCCGGGGCCCTTCGGTCCGGGCTCCCGCCGTTCCGCTCAGGCGGAGGCGGGCGGGTACAGCCCGGCGGGCAGCTTGGCCGCCGCCGCGCGGTCCAGCAGCCACAGCGTGCGGGAGCGCCCGTACGCCTCCGCCGCCGGGGCCTGCACCCCGCCGGCGCCGCCGAGGGCGATGGCCACCGCCCCGGCCTTGTCCTCGCCCGCCGCCAGCAGCCACACCTCGCGGGCCGCGCGGATCGCCGGGAGGGTGAGGGAGACCCGGGTCGGCGGGGGCTTCGGCGCGCCGTGCACGCCGACGACGGTGCGCTCGGTCTCGCGGGCCGCCGGGTGCTCGGGGAACAGGGACGCCACGTGGGTGTCGGGGCCCACGCCCAGCATCAGTACGTCGAACCGCGGCACGGGGCCGTGGTCCTCGGGCCCTGCGGCCTTCGCCAGCTCGGCGGCGTACGCGGCCGCGGCGGCGTCCACGTCGGCGCCGTACGGGCCGTCGGAGGCGGGCATCGCGTGCACGCGCGCCGGGTCCACCGGGACGGCGTCCAGCAGGGCCTCGCGGGCCTGGACGTGGTTGCGCTCGGGGTCGTCGGCGGGGACGTAGCGCTCGTCGCCCCACCAGAGGTCGATGCGGGACCAGTCGACGGCGTCCCGCGCGGGGGCGGCGGCGAGGGCCGCGAGGAGGCCGTTGCCGTTGCGGCCGCCGGTCAGGACCACGGAGGCCGAGCCGCGGGCCGCCTGTGCGTCCACGATCTTCGTGATGAGCCGGGCGGCCGCGGCCTGGGCCATCAGCTCCTTGTCCCGGTGGACGACGACCTGGGGAGTCGTCATACCCATGTGCTGCCGCCTTCTTGGTAGTTCTGGGTGGTTGTCGCACCGCCCGCCGGTCCCCTGCGGGGCGGCCGGCCCGGAGCGGGTGGCCCTCGGCGGGGTTGCGGGGGTGCGCGGGTGCGCGGGTGCGCGGGTGCGCGGGTGCGCGGGTGCGCGGGTGCGCGGGTGCGCGGGTGCGCGGGTGCCGCTGCGCGGAGCCGTTCCCCACCCCGCCCCTTCCCGAAACCGGGGCTGTGCCCCGGACCCCCGTACGGGCGCTGCGCCCGTCGCCCCAAACGCCGGCGGGGCTGGATCTCCCAGCCCCGCCGGCGTTTGAGGCGCGGGTTCGGGCGGAGCCCGAGGAACGGTGGAAGGGCGGGCAGGGGACCGCTCCGCGCAGCGGCCCCCGTCCGGCTACTTGGCCGCCGCCCGCTTGGCCGGCTTGCCCGTCGGCTTCGCCGACGAGCCCTTGCCGCCGGATCCGGCCTCGGCACCGGCGTCGGCACCGGCACTGGCATCGGCGTCGGCCTCGGCCCTGGCACCGGCGTCGGCCTCGGCCCTGGCACCGGCGTCGGCCTCGGCCCTGGCACCGGCGTCGGCCTCGGCCCTGGCACCGGCGTCGGCCTCGGTACTGGCCTCGGTACCGGCACCGGTACCGGCACCGGTACCGGCGTCGGCCTTGGCACCGGTACCGGCGTCGGCCTTCGCAGCGGCAGCGTTACCGGCCTTGGCCGCGGCAGCGGTACCCGTACCGCCCGCCGCCGCCGTCAGGCGGGCGACGCCGAACTTCAGCGACGCCTCGTACGTGTTGTCCGGGTCCAGCCGGCGCAGCTCCTCCGCCAGCAGCTCCGCCGTGTCCCGGCGCTTGAGCGCCACCGCACGGTCGGGCTGGCCCGGCATGCACAGCGTCGCCAGCGCGCCGTCGGCCCGGTCCAGGACGATGACGCCGTCCTTGGTCTCCAGGCGTACGGCCGTCAGCCCCGGCCCGTCCGACAGGGTCCGCTTGACCGGGACCCCGAGGCGGTCCGCCAGCCACATGGCCAGCAGCTCGCAGCTCGGGTTCTCGTCCTCGCCCTCGACGGTCGCGGAGACCACCGACACGGCCTGCTGGTCCAGTGCGGCCGCCAGCATGGAGCGCCACGGGGTGATCCTGGTCCACGACAGGTCGGTGTCACCCGGCGCGTACGCGTCCGCCCGCAGGCCGAGGGCCCCGAGGGGGTCCTCGGACGAGTACGTGTCCGTGATCCGGCGCTGCCCCAGCGCGCCCAGCGGGTCGCCCGCCAGGTCCGCGGGAGCACCCTCCGGCCACCAGACGACCACGGGGGCGTCCGGCAGGAGGAGCGGCAGCACGACCGACTGGGCGTGGTTGACCAGTTCACCGTGCAGTCGCAGTACGACCGTCTCCCCGGTGCCGGAGTCCGCTCCGACGCGGAGCTCCGCGTCGAGGCGGGCGTCGCGGCGGCTGCGCGGGGAGCGGCTGATCCGCTTGACCACGACGACGATCCGCGAGGGGTGTTCGTGGGACGCGTCGTTCGCCGACTTGAGCGCGTCGTACGCGTTCTCTTCGTCGGTCACGATCACCAGCGTGAGGACCATGCCGATGGCCGGCGTGCCGATGTCCCGGCGCGCCTGCACCAACGCGGCGTTGATCTTGCTGGAGGTGGTCTCCGTGAGGTCGATCTTCATGGCCGGCGCCAGCTCCGTCCGTCTCGTGCGAGCATCTCGTCCGCCTCGACCGGCCCCCAGGTTCCCGCCGCGTACTGCGCGGGCTTGCCGTGCTTGTCCCAGTACTCCTCGATCGGGTCGAGGATGTTCCAGGACAGCTCGACTTCCTGGTGACGCGGGAAGAGGTTCGCGTCGCCGAGGAGGACGTCGAGGATGAGCCGCTCGTAGGCCTCGGGGCTGGACTCCGTGAAGGACTCGCCGTAGGCGAAGTCCATCGTGACGTCCCGGACCTCCATGGAGGTGCCCGGCACCTTCGAGCCGAAGCGGACCGTCACGCCCTCGTCCGGCTGGACCCGGATGACCAGGGCGTTCTGCCCCAGCTCCTCGGTCGCGCCCGATTCGAACGGCAGGTACGGGGCCCGCTTGAAGACCACGGCGATCTCGGTCACCCGGCGGCCCAGGCGCTTGCCCGTGCGCAGGTAGAACGGGACGCCGGCCCAGCGGCGGTTGTTGATCTCCAGGCGGATGGCCGCGTAGGTGTCGGTCTTCGACGCGGGGTCGATGCCGTCCTCTTCGAGGTACCCGACGACCTTCTCGCCGCCCTGCCAGGCCGCCGAGTACTGGCCGCGCACGGTGTGCTTGCCGAGGTCCTCGGGGATCTGGACGGCGCTGAGCACCTTCAGCTTCTCCGCCACCAGCGCCTTGGGGTGGAAGGAGCCGGGCTCCTCCATCGCGGTGAGCGCGAGCAGCTGGAGCAGGTGGTTCTGGATGACGTCGCGGGCCGCGCCGATGCCGTCGTAGTAGCCGGCCCGGCCGCCGATGCCGATGTCCTCGGCCATGGTGATCTGGACGTGGTCGACGTACGACCTGTTCCAGATCGGCTCGAACATCGTGTTGGCGAAGCGGAGCGCCAGGATGTTCTGGACGGTCTCCTTGCCCAGGTAGTGGTCGATCCGGAAGACCTCGTCACGGGGGAAGACCTCGTGGACGACCTGGTTGAGCTCTTCCGCGCTCTTCAGGTCGTGGCCGAAGGGCTTCTCGATGACGGCGCGCCGCCAGGAGCCCTCCTTCTGGGCCAGTCCGTGGTTCTTGAGCTGCTGGACCACCTTGGGGAAGAACTTAGGCGGCACCGAGAGGTAGAAGGCGAAGTTGCCGCCCGTGCCCTGGGCCTTGTCGAGTTCCTCGATCGTCGACTTGAGCGTCTCGAAGGCCGCGTCGTCGTCGAACTCGCCCTGGACGAACCGGCAGCCCTGCACCAGCTGCTGCCAGACCTCCTCACGGAAGGGGGTGCGCGAGTGCTCCTTGACCGCCTCGTACACCTCCTGGGCGAAATCCTCGTCCTGCCATTCACGGCGGGCGAAACCGATCAGCGAGAAGCCCGGAGGCAGCAGGCCGCGGTTGGCGAGGTCGTAGACGGCGGGCATGAGCTTCTTGCGCGACAGGTCACCCGTAACGCCGAAAATGACCAGGCCGGACGGCCCCGCGATGCGCGGGAGCCGCCGGTCCTGTGCGTCACGAAGCGGGTTCGCTCCGTTTACCGACAAAATACTCAGTCCTCCGCGGGGGCGAGGCGCTTCAGTTCCGCCTCGGTCGACTTCAGCAGGTCGTTCCAGGACGCCTCGAACTTCTCGACGCCTTCGTCTTCGAGCAGCTGCACCACATCGTCGTACGAGATGCCGAGCTTCGCGACCGCGTCCAGCTCGGCGCGCGCCTGCTCGTAGGTGCCGCGAATGGTGTCGCCGGAGACCTCGCCGTGGTCGGCGGTGGCCTCCAGGGTCGCCTCGGGCATGGTGTTCACGGTGCCGGGCGCGACCAGGTCCACCACGTACAGGGTGTCCTTGTAGGCCGGGTCCTTGACGCCGGTCGAGGCCCACAGCGGGCGCTGCTTGTTGGCCTGCGCCTTGTCCAGGGCGGCCCAGCGCTCGCTGCCGAACACCTCTTCGTAGGCCTCGTAGGCCAGACGGGCGTTGGCGAGGGCCGCCTTGCCCTTCAGGCCCTTGGCCTCGTCGGTGCCGATGCCGTCCAGGCGCTTGTCGATCTCGGTGTCCACGCGGGACACGAAGAAGGAGGCGACCGAGTGGATCTTGGAGAGGTCCAGGCCGGCGGCCTTCGCCTTCTCCAGACCCGCCAGGTACGCGTCCATGACGGCGCGGTAGCGCTCCAGGGAGAAGATCAGCGTCACGTTGACGCTGATGCCCCGGCCGATGACCTCGGTGATCGCCGGCAGGCCGGCCTTGGTCGCCGGGATCTTGATGAGGGTGTTGGGGCGGTCCACCAGCCAGGCGAGCTGCTTGGCCTCGGCGATGGTCGCCACGGTGTCGTGCGCCAGGCGCGGGTCGACCTCGATCGACACGCGGCCGTCCTGGCCGTCCGTCGAGTCGAAGACCGGACGCAGGATGTCGGCGGCGTCCCTGACATCCGCCGTCGTGATCATGCGGATGGCCTCGTCGACGGTGACCTTGCGGGCGGCGAGGTCCGCGAGCTGCTGCTCGTAGCCGTCGCCGCTGCTGATGGCCTTCTGGAAGATCGACGGATTGGTGGTGACACCGACCACGTGCTGCTGGTCGATGAGTTCGGCGAGGTTGCCGGACGTGATGCGCTTGCGGGACAGGTCGTCCAGCCAGATCGCCACGCCCTCGTCGGAGAGGCGCTTGAGTGCGTCTGCCATGGGAATTACATCTCCTACTGGTTCAGGTGCCGGTCTTCAGCGCGCGGCGGCGGTGATGGAGGCCTTGGCGGCTGCGGTCACGGCTTCGGCCGTGAGGCCGAACTCGCGGAACAGGACGGCGCCGTCGGCCGAGGCACCGAAGTGCTCCAGCGAGACGATCCGGCCCGCGTCCCCGACGTAACGGTGCCAGGTCAGGCCGATCCCGGCCTCGACCGCGACTCGCGCCTTGACGGAGGGCGGCAGAACGCTGTCCTTGTACTCCTGGTCCTGCTCCTCGAACCACTCGACGGAGGGCATCGAGACCACGCGCGCCGGGACGCCCTCGGCCTGCAGCGCCTCACGCGCGGCGACGGCGAGCTGGACCTCGGAACCGGTGCCGATGAGGACCACCTGGGCGGGGCCGCCCTCGGCCTCGAACAGCACGTAGCCGCCCTTGGCCGCGTCGTCGTTGCGCTCGTACGTCGGAACGCCCTGGCGGGTGAGCGCCAGACCGTGCGGGGCGCCCTTGCCGAACACCTTCGTGTGGCGCTTGAGGATCTCGCGCCAGGCGACGGCGGTCTCGTTCGCGTCCGCCGGACGGACGACGTTCAGACCCGGGATGGCGCGCAGCGAGGCGACGTGCTCGACCGGCTGGTGCGTCGGGCCGTCCTCGCCGAGGCCGATGGAGTCGTGCGTCCACACGTACGTCACCGGCAGGTGCATCAGCGCGGAGAGGCGCACGGCGTTGCGCATGTAGTCGGAGAACACCAGGAATGTGCCGCCGTAGATGCGGGTGTGGCCGTGCAGCGTGATGCCGTTCATGACGGCGGCCATCGCGTGCTCGCGGATGCCGTAGTGGATGGTGCGGCCGTACGGGTCGGCCTCCGGCAGCGGGTTGCCCGCCGGCAGGAACGAGGAGTTCTTGTCGATGGTCGTGTTGTTGGAGCCGGCCAGGTCGGCCGAGCCGCCCCACAGCTCCGGGATGACCGCGCCGAGGGCTTCCAGGACCTTGCCGGAGGCGGCGCGGGTGGCGACGCCCTTGCCGGTCTCGAAGACGGGGAGCTTGTCCTCCCAGCCCTCGGGCAGTTCGTTGGCCTCGATGCGGTCGAAGGCGGCGGCGCGCTCCGGGTTGGTGGTGCGCCAGGCGGAGAAGTCCTTCTCCCAGGCCGCGCGGGCGTCCCGGCCCCGGTCCACCAGGCCGCGGGTGTGGGCGATGACGGCGTCGGAGACCTCGAAGGTCTGCTCCGGGTCGAAGCCGAGGACGCGCTTGGTCGCGGCGACCTCGTCGTTGCCGAGGGCCGAGCCGTGGGAGGCCTCGGTGCCCTGGGCGTGCGGGGCGGGCCAGGCGATGATCGAGCGGGCCGCGATGAAGGACGGGCGCCCGGTCTCGGCCTTGGCGGCCTGGAGGGCGGCGAACAGGGCCTTCGGGTCGAGGTCGCCGTTGGCCTGCTGCTCGACGCGCTGGACGTGCCAGCCGTACGCCTCGTAGCGCTTCATGGTGTCCTCGGAGACGGCCGTCTCCGTGTCACCCTCGATGGAGATGTGGTTGTCGTCCCACAGCAGGACCAGGTTGCCGAGCTTCTGGTGGCCGGCCAGCGCGGACGCCTCGTGGGAGATGCCCTCCTGGAGGCAGCCGTCGCCCGCGATCGCGTAGACCATGTGGTCGAAGGGGGAGGTGCCTTCGGCGGCCTCCGGGTCGAACAGGCCGCGCTCGTAGCGGGCGGCCATGGCCATGCCCACCGCGTTGGCGATGCCCTGGCCCAGCGGGCCGGTGGTGGTCTCGACGGCGGCCGTGTGGCCGTACTCCGGGTGACCCGGGGTCTTCGAGCCCCACGTGCGGAACGCCTTGAGGTCGTCCAGCTCCAGGCCGAACCCGCCCAGGTAGAGCTGGGTGTACAGGGTCAGGGACGAGTGCCCCGCGGAGAGCACGAAACGGTCACGGCCGACCCACTCGGGGTCCGACGGGTCGTGCCGCATGACCTTCTGGAAAAGCGTGTACGCGGCGGGGGCCAGGCTCATCGCCGTACCGGGGTGTCCGTTCCCGACCTTCTGGACCGCGTCGGCGGCCAGGATGCGGGCGGTGTCGACGGCCCGCTGGTCCAGTTCGGTCCACTCGAGCTCTGGGGTGGTCGGCTTGGTGCTCACCGTTGGTCAGGGCTCCTCTCCACATGTTGTTTTGCCGGTGACGAACGGTGACACCGGCGCGATTCCGAGCCTACCCCCGCCAAGGCGTGCGGCTATTCGAGTGCAGGCAGTGCGTCGCCGTCCCGGCGTCCGCCGTTCACCTGGGATCCGCCGTCGGTGATCTTGCCGTCGGTCCGATCGGCTCAACACGAGGCGACCCCCGCGCAGGGCGGGGCAAGAGCTACGTCTACAGTGGCGTGGTACGCGCAAGCCTTTACCGAGCCTTCATTTACTGGAGGCATCGCTTCGGAAGCTTGCTGGATTCTCTCTCAGGGGTGTGCGTGACGGCCGTCGAATCCCGTCCAGCGGGGGTGCTCGGGACGAGCCCCGGTCACCGGCCGTTCGGGGCCCGGGCCATGGCTTTCGTGGCTTTGACCAAGCCGCGGATCATCGAACTTCTGCTGATCACCACAGTGCCGGTGATGTTCCTCGCCGAGCAGGGCGTGCCGTCGCTGTGGCTGGTGCTCGCCACCTGCTTCGGCGGCTACCTGTCGGCGGGCGGCGCCAACGCGCTCAACATGTACATCGACCGCGACATCGACGCGCTGATGGACCGTACGTCGCAGCGGCCGCTGGTGACCGGCATGGTGAGCCCGAAGGAGTGCCTGGTCTTCGGCATCTCGCTCGGGGTCGTCTCGACCCTGTTCTTCGGTCTGCTGATCAACTGGCTGTCGGCCGCGCTGGCGCTCGGCGCGCTCCTCTTCTACGTCGTCGTCTACACGATGCTGCTGAAGCGGCGCACCGCGCAGAACATCGTGTGGGGCGGGATCGCCGGCTGCATGCCGGTGCTCATCGGCTGGTCGGCGGTGAAGAACGAGGTCTCCTGGGCCGCCGTCATCCTCTTCCTCGTCATCTTCTTCTGGACGCCGCCGCACTACTGGCCGCTGTCCATGAAGGTGAAGGAGGACTACGCGCGGGTCGGCGTGCCGATGCTGCCGGTGGTGGCGGGCAACAAGGCCGTCGCGCGCCAGATCGTCCTCTACAGCTGGGTGATGGTGGCGGTCTCGCTGCTGCTGACCCCGCTGGGGTACACGGGCTGGTTCTACACCTCGGTCGCGCTGCTGGCCGGCGGCTGGTGGCTGTGGGAGGCGCACGCGCTGAGCGCCCGGGCCAAGGCCGGGGTGACGGGCGCGAAGCTCAAGGAGATGCGGCTCTTCCACTGGTCGATCACCTACGTGTCGCTGCTCTTCGTGGCGGTGGCCGTGGATCCCTTCCTCCGTTGATTACTCGCCGGTAGCATGCCGTCCATGGCAGAGACCGCAGACACCGCAGACACCTCCGGGGCCGCAGCGCCCGCGGACAAGAAGCACAGCCGTACGGCGGCGAAGCTGGCCCGGCAGATCGGCGCGTTCGCCAAGCAGCACGGCGGCGCCGAGGGCCAGCTCGCGCACATCGGCCAGGCCGGCACCCGGATCGTGCTCGTGGGCACCGACGGCGGCTGGGGCGACCTGGTCGCCCCCACCTACGCCGTCGCCCAGCTCGCCGCCGAACAGGCCGGGCTGACCCTCCACGAGGAGTTCGACGGGGAGTTCGCCGCCCGGGTGAAGACCGGCCCGTACGAGTGGACCCGCATGGCCGGGATCCAGGTCGGCGGCCCCGCCAACCCGGCCGCCTGAGCCCTCCGGGCGCCCGGATCCTCGAACAGGGGGGTCGGTCAACAGAGCGGGCAATACTTCACACCCCGCTCACCCGTTAGGACGTGTGGAAGCCGCTTCCTCACGTCCGCAACGGGATGCCCGGATGATCGAAACGCCGCCCCTGGTGGACCAGCACTGCCACGGAGTGCTCCGTACGGAGCTGGGGCTCGCCACCTTCGAGGCCCAGCTGGCGGGCCCCGCCGGCCCGCCCGCCCCGGGCACCACCTCCTTCGACACCCAGACCGGCTTCGCCGTGCGCCGCTGGTGCCCGCCCCTGCTCGGGCTGGAGCCGCACTGCGCGCCCGCCCGATACCTGGCCCGGCGGCGCGAGCTCGGGGCGGCGGAGAGCACCCGACGGCTGCTGCGGGGCTCGGGGACGGGCGCGTACCTCGTCGACACCGGAGCCCCGGGGGATCTCACCGGCCCCAAGGAGCTGGCCCTGGCCGGGGACGCGCAGGCCTTCGAGGTGGTCCGGCTGGAGTTACTGGCCGAGCAGGCCGCCGACACCTCCGGGACCGTCTCCGCCCTCCTCGCCAACCTCGCCGGAGCCGTCCACCACGCCGCCGCCGGAGCCGTCGCCTTCGCCTGCGGGGCCCGCACCGGCTGCGCCGCCGCCCTGGCCGGGGACCCGCAGCCGCCCGGACCGGGCGAGGTGCGCGGGGCGGCCGGGCGGTGGCTGGCCGGGCGGAGCAGGGGAGAGCCGCTACGGGACCCCGTGCTGCTGCGGCACCTCGTGTGGAGCGCGGTGGCCTCGGGGCTGCCGCTCCAGCTGCACACCGGCGGGTCCGGCCCCGAGCCGCTGACCGGGTTCGTACGGGCCACCGCGGGCCCCGGCACGCGGCTCGTGCTCAGCGCCGGCTACCCGTACCACCGGCACACGGCCCGCCTGGCGGCGGCGTACCCGCACGTCCACGCCGACCTCGGACCGGCCCTCGCCCGCACCGGGGCGCGGGCCGGCGTCGTACTGGCCGAGACGCTGGAGCTCGCGCCGTTCGGGAAGCTGCTCTTCTCCAGCGGCGGGCGGAACCTGCCCGAGCTGCACGCCGTCGGCGCGCTGGTGTTCCGCGAGGCGCTCGGCCGGGTCCTGGGCGGCTGGGTCGCCGAGGGGGCCTGGTCGTGGCAGGACGCGCAGCGCGTCGCGGGAATGCTCGCGGCCGGCAACGCCCGGCGCGTCTACCGGCTCGACGAGCGCGGCTGACGGCGCCGGGGGCGGCCGGCCGGGTGGTGTCCGTGGCGGTGTCAGACCGCCGAGAGCTGCTCCTCGTCCCGCACCGGGCTCTCCACCCGGTCGGCGGAGCGCTCGCGCAGGCTCAGGGCGAGGCGGAGCACCGCGATCCACACCAGGCAGGAGCCCAGCATGTGCGCGGCGACCAGCACCTCGGGCAGCTGGGTGAAGAACTGGACGTAGCCGATCGCGCCCTGGGCGAGCAGTACGACCAGCAGGTCGCGGGCGCGCGCCCGGGTGTCGGCGGGGGCGTCCACCACGCGCAGCACCAGCCACATGGCGACGGCGAGCGCGCAGACCAGCCAGGCGGCGATCGCGTGCACGTGGGCGGTGGCCGCCCAGTCGAACGGCATCCGCTTGATCTCGCTCTTGTCACCGGCGTGCGGACCGGATCCGGTCACCACGGTGCCGGCCGCGATCAGTACGAGGGTGGTGGCGATCAGCGCCCACGACAGCTTCCGCACGGGCCCCGGCACGCGCGGCCGGGGAGCGCCGTCACCCTCGCGGGCGCGCTGCCAGGAGACGGTGGTGACCGCGATCAGCGCGGTCGCCAGCAGGAAGTGCCCGGCGACGCTGTACGGGTTGAGACCGGTCAGGACCGTGATGCCGCCGAGGACCGCGTTGGCCACGACCACGGCGAACTGGACCCAGCCGAGCCGCGTCAGCGAGTGCCGCCACGGCTTCGACGCGCGCGCCGCGAGGATGAACCAGCCGACGGCCGCGCTCAGCACGTAGGTCAGCATCCGGTTGCCGAACTCGATGGCCCCGTGGAAGCCCTGGGCCTGCGTGACGACCAGGCTGTCGTCGGTGCACTTGGGCCAGGTGTCGCAGCCGAGACCGGATCCGGTCAGCCGCACCGCGCCGCCGGTGACGATGATGGCCACGCTCATGAGGAGCGCGGCGGACGCGGCCCGCCGGACGATCCGGGGTGACGGCGTCCAGCGGTCGGCGATGTATGCGAATGGGTTCAACACGGCGCCTATCGTATGCGGCGCCTTGTGCAAAGTTTCACGAGGGGGTGTCAGCGGGTGCGTCGGGCCCGACGACCTGGCGGAACCTCGCCCCGGCCGGATCACCCTCCTCGTGCCACCACACCAGGACCCGCCACAGGCCGCCCGCGGCGGGACGCAGCTCCGACTCACCGAACCCCCGCACCAGCCCGGCCCCCACCTCCGCGGCCGTCAGCCCCCGCACCCGCACCGACCCCTGCCACGGAGCCGGCTGTACGGTCCACAGCCCGTCCGCGCCCCGCACCTCGACCCGCCACACCGCGAGCCACGGCGTCACCTCCAGCATCGTGGAGACCTGCTCGGCGTCCAGCCCCAGCCGGCCCCCGATCACCGCCTCGGGCACGCCCTGGATCCGGGCCGCCACCACCGCCTGCGGCAGCAGCCGCTCGGGCAGCAGCCCGTCGGCCCGGAGCCGCGCCAGCGCGTCGAAGTCCAGGAAGCGCAGCCGCAGCTCCAGCTGGCGGCCGAGGTGGTCCAGGGCCGCCTCGGCCTCCTCCGCCACCTCGGGCCCCGGCTCCGCGAGCAGCAGCCGGCGGAACCCGGACTCGGCGTCCACCGCCCAGGCGACCGACTCGAAGGCGGAGCCCAGCTCCGCGAGCCGGTCCGCGAGGAAGACCTTCGCCTGCGCGAGGCCCCGCCGGTTGACCGGGTCCTCCTGGTCCAGGCCGGCCCAGACCGCGACGGCGGCCCGCGTCACGTCACGGGCGCGCTCGCCGGCCGCCCGCTCCATCGCCCCCGGGCCGCTCTCGCCGCCCCCGCCCAGCGGATGCCGGGGCAGCCGGGCCCCGTCGCTCAGCGGCCACGCCAGCCAGACCCCCTGGTTGATCAGGCCCCGCGCGTACCAGCGCGCGTACTCCGGCGCGTGCGGCGCGGCCCGCCCCGCGTGACCGAGCGCCTCCTCGACGGCGGCCAGCGCACCCGCCCGGTCACCGCCGCCGAACCGGCGTGCCGCGAGGTCGCCCAGGCGCAGCCCCAGCAGGGCGGCGCACTCGGGGTCGTCCTGCGCGGGCCCGCGCAGCGCGGCGATCAGCTCCCGCAGCAGCCGCTCGCTCTCGGCGGGCCCGGCCGCCTCGGCCCCCGACCTGATCCGCGCCCACTGTCCGTCCAGCCGCAGAGCGGCCTCCCGCTGCGCCATGCCGCCCCCCGGCGTTCCGATGTGTGGAGGTGGTCATCCTCCCGCCGGGCCAACGATCAGGAGCCGCGATTCACTCCCGGCGGAACCCCCCGGCCCACGCCGGAACCGCTCACTCCCAGCGGAACAGCTTCGCCGCGGCCCCCAGGCCCAGCACCGCCCAGGCCGCCAGTACGGCCACGTCGCCCCAGGGCAGCGAAGCCCCGTGCTGGAGCACCTCGCGCAGCCCGTCGGACAGCGCCGAGATCGGCAGCAGGCCGAGCACGGACTGCACCGCGCCGGGGAACTTGTCCAGCGGCACGATCACCCCGCCGCCGACCAGCAGCAGCAGGAACACCAGGTTGGCCGCCGCCAGGGTCACCTCGGCCTTGAGGGTGCCCGCCATCAGCAGCCCGAGCCCGGAGAAGGCGGCCGTGCCGAGCAGCAGCAGCACCGCCACCGACAGCGGGTTCCCCTGCGGGGACCAGCCCAGCGCGAGGGCGATCACCGTCAGCAGGGCCACCTGGAGCACCTCGGTGACCAGTACCGACAGGGTCTTGGCGGCCATCAGCGCCCAGCGCGGCAGCGGGGAGGCCCCGAGGCGCTTGAGCACCCCGTAGCGGCGGTCGAAGCCGGTGGCGATGGCCTGGCCGGTGAAGGCGGTGGACATCACGGCCAGCGCGAGGACGCCCGGGGCCAGGAAGTCGACCGACTTCCCCTCCCCGGTGTCCACGATGTCGACGGCGGAGAACAGGGTCAGCAGCAGCGCCGGGATGATCACGGTCAGCAGCAGCTGCTCCCCGTTGCGCAGCAGCATCCGGGTCTCCAGCGCGGCCTGCGCCCGGATCATCCGGGACACCGGCGCGGCCCCCGGCCGGGGGGTGAACGTACCGGCGCTCATGCGCGCAGCTCCTTACCGGTCAGTTCCAGGAAGACGTCTTCGAGGGTGTGCCGCTCCACCGTGAGGCTGTCGGGCATCACGCCGTGCTGGGCACACCAGGAGGCGACGGTGGCCAGCAGCTGCGGGTCCACGTCGCCGGTGACCCGGTAGGCGCCCGGGGTGAGCTCGGCGGCCTGCGTGCCGTCGGGCAGGGCCTTCAGGAGGGAGGCGAGGTCGAGGGAGGGGCGGCCGGTGAAGCGCAGGGTGTTCTCGGCGCCGCCCCGGCACAGCTGTTCGGGGCTGCCGTGGGCGATGACCCGGCCGGCGTCCACGATGGCGACCTCGTCGGAGAGCTGCTCGGCCTCGTCCATGTGGTGGGTGGTGAGGACGACGGTGACGCCGTCGGCGCGCAGTTCGCGTACGAGCTCCCAGGTCGCGCGGCGGGCCTGGGGGTCGAGGCCGGCGGTGGGCTCGTCCAGGAAGACCAGCTCGGGGCGGCCGACGACGGCCATGGCCAGGGCGAGGCGCTGCTGCTGGCCGCCGGAGAGCCGCCGGTAGGCGGTGCGGCCGCAGCCGCCGAGGCCGAGGCGTTCCACGAGGGCGTCGACGTCGAGCGGGTCGGAGTACAGCTTCGCCATGTGGCGCAGCATCTCGACGGCGCGGGCGCCGGAGTAGACCCCGCCGGACTGGAGCATCACACCGATGCGGGGGCGCAGCCGCTCGGCCTGGGCGACGGGGTCGAGGCCGAGGACGCGGACGGTGCCGGCGTCGGGGCGGTGGTAGCCCTCGCAGGTTTCCACGGTGGTGGTCTTGCCCGCGCCGTTGGGGCCCAGGACGGCGGTGACGGAGCCGCGCGGGACGGTGAGGTCGAGGCCGTCCACCGCCTTTTTGGGGCCGTACCGCTTCACCAGTCCGCGGATCTCCACGGCGGGGTCGTTGCTCATGGTGAGTGAGTCTACGGAGCCCCGGAAGGGGGCCTTGGTCCTGGGGTGGCCGGGGTGAGGAGCCCGACGGTTCATGACCTTTTCGGGGTGCTCCGGGAGGTACGGGGCCCTGGCGTCGAAGGGCGGACGGCATCGCGCGGAACGTCGAGGCCACCTCCGGGCAGGCCGCGCACAAGGCCCGTGCCCGTGTCGCGGCCATGGCTCTTTTCAGCCTCGTGGCCCTGGATGGCCCAGCGGCTTTCGGTGACCTTTTCCGCAACTTGATGTTCACCGTGCCGGGCGACGTCGTGGGCGGCGGCCCTGCTGGTGGGAGCCGTGTACCGGTTCACCGGAGCGGCCCGCCGTGAAAACGGAATATCACCTACCGATTAACTCTCCGTAGATAAATAAGGTAACCCTTAGTGATGGACGCCACCGGGCGTGGCCTCCGTCACGGCTTGTCGGGGCTCGCTTAATTACGCAACAATGGCGTTGTGAAAAACGGCGAACGGATGAGCGAGGCCCCCCTGGGGGAGCTCGCGACCGGGGAGCGGTCAACCCGCAACCGGGTCGCGAGGTCCATCCTGGACCACGGCCCCTCCACCGTCGCCGACCTCGCGCAGCGCCTAGGCCTCACCCAGGCCGCCGTCCGCCGCCACCTCGACACGCTCGTCGCCGACGACGTGGTCGCACCCCGTGAGCAGCGTGTGTACGGCACGCGCACCCGGGGCCGGCCCGCCAAGGTCTTCGCGCTCACCGACTGCGGGCGCGACGCCTTCGACCAGTCCTACGACACCCTCGCCGCGGACGCACTGCGCTGGATCGCGCAGTCCGTCGGCGGAGGGGACGAGGGCGAGGCGGCCGTCGCCGCCTTCGCGAGGGCGCGCATGGAGACACAGGCGCAGACCTACCGGGAAGCCGTGGAGGCGGCCGCACCCGCGGCCCGCACCGAGGCCCTGGCCAAGGCGTTGACCGCGGACGGGTACGCTGCTACGGCGAAGAGCGCTCCCGGTCCGCACAGCGGTGAACAGCTCTGTCAGCACCACTGCCCGGTCGCGCACGTCGCCGAGCAGTTCCCGCAGCTCTGCGAGGCGGAGACCGAGGTCTTCTCCCGCCTGCTCGGGACGCATGTGCAGCGCCTCGCCACGATCGCCCACGGCGACGGGGTGTGCACCACGTTCATCCCGCGAAGCGCCACACAGACCGACACATCAGCATCTGCAAGTACGGCCGGGAGGAACCCCGCATGACCACGGAGACTGCTCACCCTGAGCTCGAGGGTCTGGGCAACTACGAGTACGGCTGGGCCGACTCCGACGCGGCCGGTGCCGCTGCCAAGCGGGGTCTGTCCGAGGACGTCGTCCGCGACATCTCGGCGAAGAAGTCCGAGCCGGAGTGGATGCTGAACCTCCGGCTCAAGGGCCTCAAGCTGTTCGACAAGAAGCCCATGCCGATGTGGGGTTCCGACCTCTCGGGCATCGACTTCGACAACATCAAGTACTTCGTGCGCTCCACCGAGAAGCAGGCCGCTTCCTGGGAGGACCTGCCCGAGGACATCAAGAACACGTACGACAAGCTCGGCATCCCGGAGGCGGAGAAGCAGCGCCTCGTCGCCGGCGTCGCGGCCCAGTACGAGTCCGAGGTCGTCTACCACCAGATCCGCGAGGACCTGGAGGAGCAGGGCGTCATCTTCCTCGACACGGACACCGCGCTCAAGGAGCACCCGGAGCTCTTCCAGGAGTACTTCGGCACGGTCATCCCGGTCGGCGACAACAAGTTCGCCTCGCTGAACACCGCCGTGTGGTCCGGCGGCTCCTTCATCTACGTCCCCAAGGGTGTCCACGTGGACATCCCGCTCCAGGCCTACTTCCGCATCAACACGGAGAACATGGGCCAGTTCGAGCGGACGCTGATCATCGTCGACGAGGACGCCTACGTCCACTACGTCGAGGGCTGCACCGCCCCGATCTACTCCTCGGACTCGCTGCACAGCGCCGTCGTCGAGATCATCGTGAAGAAGGGCGGCCGCTGCCGCTACACGACCATCCAGAACTGGTCGAACAACGTCTACAACCTGGTCACCAAGCGCGCCGTGGCGTACGAGGGCGCGACCATGGAGTGGATCGACGGCAACATCGGTTCCAAGGTCACCATGAAGTACCCGGCCGTCTACCTGATGGGCGAGCACGCCAAGGGCGAGACCCTGTCCATCGCCTTCGCGGGCGAGGGCCAGCACCAGGACGCCGGCTCCAAGATGGTCCACATGGCGCCGAACACCTCCTCCAACATCGTCTCCAAGTCGGTGGCGCGAGGCGGCGGCCGGACCTCCTACCGCGGTCTGGTCGAGATCGGCGAGGGCGCCGCGGGCTCCAAGTCCAACGTGCTGTGCGACGCGCTCCTCGTCGACACCATCTCCCGCTCGGACACCTACCCCTACGTGGACGTCCGCGAGGACGACGTGACGATGGGCCACGAGGCCACCGTCTCCAAGGTCTCCGACGACCAGCTCTTCTACCTGATGCAGCGCGGGCTCACCGAGTTCGAGGCCATGGCCATGATCGTGCGCGGCTTCGTCGAGCCGATCGCGAAGGAGCTGCCGATGGAGTACGCGCTGGAGCTCAACCGGCTCATCGAGCTGCAGATGGAGGGCTCGGTCGGCTAGTCCCGACGGCGGCCGGCTCACCCCGGCCGCCCCCGCCCCGCAGCACACTCGTCACACGTATGGAAGAGAGCAAGACGACAGCCATGGCTGAGGCTCAGAACATTCCGGCGGGCTCCACCACCGCCGGCGCGATCGCGGTGGCCGCCGAGTCCACCGTCGCCACCCGGATGAGCGCGCCCCCGTCCTTCGACGTGGCCGACTTCCCCGTCCCGCACGGCCGCGAGGAGGAGTGGCGGTTCACCCCGCTCGCCCGCCTCAAGGGCCTGCACGACGGCACCGCGGTCGCCAACGGAACCATGAAGGCCCAGATCGACGCCCCCGAGGGCGTGACGGTCGAGTCCGTCGAGCGCGGCGACGAGCGGATCGGCAAGGCCGGCACCCCCGTCGACCGGGTCGCCGCCCAGGCCTTCTCCGCGTTCGCCAAGGCCACGGTCGTCACCGTGCCCAAGGAGACCGTGCTCGCCGAGCCCATCCGGGTCGCGCTCCACGGTGAGGGCGGCACGACCTTCGGGCACACCGTCTTCGACATCAAGCCCTTCGCCGAGGCGATCATCGTGATCGACCACACCGGCGACGGCGTGCGCGCCGCCAACGTCGACATCCTCGTCGGCGACGGCGCCAAGGTGACCTTCGTGTCCGTCCAGGACTGGGACGACACCGCGGTCCACACCTCGCAGCACAACGCCCTCATCGGCCGCGACGCGAGCTTCAAGTCCGTCGTCGTGACCTTCGGCGGCGACCTGGTCCGCCTGCACCCGCGCGTCAGTTACGCGGGCCCCGGCGGCGAGGCCGAGATGCTCGGCGTGTACTTCACGGACGCCGGCCAGCACCAGGAGCACCGCCTCCTGGTCACGCACGACGCCCCGCACTGCAAGTCCAACGTGGTCTACAAGGGCGCGCTCCAGGGCCAGGACGCCCACGCGGTCTGGATCGGCGACGTCCTCATCGAGAAGACCGCCGAGGGCACCGACACCTACGAGATGAACCGCAACCTCGTCCTCACGGACGGCGCGCGCGTCGACTCGGTGCCGAACCTCGAGATCGAGACCGGCGAGATCGTCGGCGCCGGCCACGCCTCCGCGACCGGCCGCTTCGACGACGAGCAGCTCTTCTACCTCCAGGCCCGCGGCATCCCGGCCGACGAGGCCCGCCGTCTGGTCGTGCGCGGCTTCTTCGCCGAGCTCGTCCAGCAGATCGGTGTCGCCGACATCGAGGAGCGCCTCATCGCGAAGATCGAGGCCGAGCTGGCGGCGGCCGTCTGATGACGTACGTCAAGGCCTGTGCGCTGAGCGAGCTGGAGGAGAACACCCCCAAGCGGGTGGAACTCGACGGCACGCCGGTGTCCATCGTCTCCACCGAGGGGGAGGTGTTCGCGATCAACGACATCTGCTCGCACGCGAACGTCTCGCTCTCGGAGGGTGAGGTCGAGGACTGCATGATCGAGTGCTGGCTGCACGGGTCGGCCTTCGACCTGCGCACCGGAAAGCCCTCCGGTCTGCCCGCGACGCGCCCCGTTCCCGTTTACCCCGTCAAGATCGAAGGGGACGACGTGCTCGTCTCCCTCGCCCAGGAGTCCTGAGGTACCCATGGCAACGCTTGAAATCCACGACCTGCACGTCTCCGTCGAGGCCGAGAACGGCGCCCGCGAGATCCTCAAGGGTGTCGACCTGACGGTCAAGCAGGGTGAGACGCACGCCATCATGGGCCCCAACGGCTCCGGCAAGTCCACCCTGGCGTACTCCCTCGCCGGTCACCCGAAGTACACCATCACCGGTGGCACCGTGACCCTCGACGGCGAAGACGTCCTGGAGATGTCCGTCGACGAGCGCGCCCGCGCCGGCGTCTTCCTCGCCATGCAGTACCCGGTCGAGGTCCCCGGCGTCTCGGTCTCCAACTTCCTGCGCACCTCCGCCACCGCCATCCGCGGCGAGGCCCCCAAGCTGCGCACCTGGGTGAAGGAGGTCAAGTCCGCGATGGAGCAGCTCCAGATGGACCCGGCCTTCGCCGAGCGCAACGTCAACGAGGGCTTCTCCGGCGGTGAGAAGAAGCGCCACGAGATCCTCCAGCTGGAGCTCCTCAAGCCGAAGATCGCGATCCTCGACGAGACGGACTCCGGTCTGGACGTCGACGCCCTGCGCATCGTCTCCGAGGGCGTCAACCGCGTCCGCGAGACCGGTGAGGTCGGCACCCTGCTGATCACCCACTACACGCGCATCCTGCGCTACATCAAGCCCGACTTCGTCCACGTGTTCGCCAACGGCCGCATCGCCGAGTCCGGTGGCGCCGAGCTGGCCGACCAGCTCGAGGCCGAGGGCTACGACAAGTACGTGAAGGGTGGCGCGACCGCGTGACACAGCTGCCTGGCCTCCTCGACATCGAGGCGATCCGCAAGGACTTCCCCCTGCTGGATCGTGTGGTCCACGACGGGAAGAAGATCGTCTACCTGGACTCCGCGGCGACTTCGCAGAAGCCGCGCCAGGTTCTCGACGCGCTGAACGAGTACTACGAGCGGCACAACGCCAACGTCCACCGCGGCGTGTACTTGGTCGCCGAGGAGGCCACGGCACTGTACGAGGGCGCCCGCGACAAGGTGGCCGCCTTCGTCAACGCGCCGAGCCGCGACGAGGTGATCTTCACCAAGAACGCCTCGGAGTCGCTCAACCTGGTCGCGAACATGCTCGGCTGGGCCGACGAGCCCTACCGCGTCGACCGCGACACCGAGATCGCCATCACCGAGATGGAGCACCACTCCAACATCGTTCCGTGGCAGCTGCTCTCGCAGCGCACCGGCGCGAAGCTGAAGTGGTTCGGCCTGACCGACGACGGCCGGCTCGACCTGTCGAACATCGAAGAGGTCATCACGGAGAAGACGAAGATCGTCTCCTTCACGCTGGTCTCCAACCTGCTCGGCACCGTCAACCCGGTCGAGACGATCGTCCGCCGCGCGCAGGAGGTCGGCGCGCTGGTGCTGATCGACGCCTCGCAGGCCGCTCCGCACATGCCCCTGGACGTCCAGGCCCTCGGCGCCGACTTCGTGGCCTTCACCGGCCACAAGATGTGCGGTCCGACCGGCATCGGCGTCCTGTGGGGCCGCCAGGAACTGCTGGAGGACCTGCCTCCGTTCCTCGGCGGCGGCGAGATGATCGAGACCGTCTCGATGCACTCGTCCACCTACGCCCCGGCGCCCCACAAGTTCGAGGCGGGCACGCCCCCGATCGCCCAGGCGGTCGGCCTCGGCGCGGCCGTGGACTACCTGTCCGCGATCGGCATGGACAAGATCGCCGCCCACGAGCACGCGATCACCGAGTACGCGGTGAAGCGCCTCCAGGAGGTCCCCGACCTGCGGATCATCGGCCCCACCACGGCCGAGGACCGCGGCGCCGCGATCTCCTTCGTGCTCGGCGACATCCACCCGCACGACGTCGGGCAGGTCCTCGACGAGCAGGGCATCGCCGTGCGCGTGGGGCACCACTGCGCCCGCCCGGTCTGCCTGCGGTACGGAATTCCGGCGACCACGCGAGCGTCTTTCTACCTGTACTCCTCTCCGGCCGAGGTCGACGCGCTGGTCGACGGGCTGGAGCACGTACGGAACTTCTTCGCCTGACCAGGGCCACGAGGACGAGGACGCTGTGAAGCTGGATTCGATGTACCAGGAACTGATCCTGGACCACTACAAGCACCCGCACGGGCGCGGCCTGCGCGACGGCGACGCCGAGGTGCACCACGTCAACCCGACGTGCGGTGACGAGATCACGCTGCGTGTGAAGTACGACGGGGAGACGCTCACCGACGTCTCCTACGAGGGCCAGGGCTGCTCCATCAGCCAGGCCAGCGCGTCGGTGCTCAACGAACTGCTCGTCGGCAAGGAGCTCGCCCAGGCGCAGAAGATCCAGGGCGTGTTCCTGGAGCTCATGCAGTCCAAGGGCAAGATCGAGCCCGACGAGGAGATGGAAGAGGTGCTGGAGGACGCGGTCGCGTTCGCCGGTGTCTCCAAGTATCCGGCCCGCGTGAAGTGTGCTCTGCTGAGCTGGATGGCCTGGAAGGACGCGACCGCCCAGGTGCTGGGCGACGCGGAGAGGAAGACGGCATGACCGAGAACGCGACGCCCGAGGCGTCGATCAAGCCGGCCACCGAGGAGGAGGTCCGCGAGGCCCTCTACGACGTGGTCGACCCCGAGCTGGGCATCGACGTCGTCAACCTGGGCCTGATTTACGGCATCCACATCGACGACGCGAACATCGCCACCCTCGACATGACCCTGACCTCGGCGGCCTGCCCGCTGACGGACGTCATCGAGGACCAGGCGAAGTCGGCGACGGAGGGCATCGTCAACGAGCTCCGCATCAACTGGGTCTGGATGCCCCCGTGGGGCCCGGACAAGATCACGGACGACGGCCGTGAGCAGCTGCGCGCGCTCGGCTTCAACGTCTGACGGACGCGTACGCGTGAGGGCCCCCGGCACGGTCGTGCCGGGGGCCCTCCCCGTCCTCCGGGGTCCTCCGGATCCTCCGGGCTCCGGCTCACGCCGAACCGGCCCCGGGTCCCGCCGGGTCCCGGTCCACCGCCGGCGCCTCCGCCAGGTGCCCGCGCCGTATCCGCCGGTCCACGTACAGCAGCCCGGCCGGCAGCTGCGGGAACGCCGGCAGCAGCACCAGCGCCGACAGCGCCCCCGCCGGACCGAACCAGGCCTGGAGCGCGTACCCGGCCGCGCAGGCGGACAGCACGGCAGGAGCCGTGACGCCGAAGGTCCGCCACCACGCGCCCCGCACCAGGAGGGCCGACCGCCGCAGCGCCGCCACCGGACCGAGCCCCTCGTACCCGGCGGCGGTCGGCGCCAGGGCGAACAGCACCCCGAGCCACAGGGCGACGGGCAGCAGCGGCAGCACCGCGGGCGCCGGCAGCCCCGCCACCGCGAGGACCGCCACCGGGGCCGCCGCCGCGAGCAGGGCCAGCAGCTGCGCCCCGAGCACGCCCGGTGTGCGGGGCAGCGCCGCCCTCAGCAGTCCCGGCACGGTCACGGTGCGGCCGAGCACCGCCGGGCGCAGCAGCACCGCGACCAGGGCGCCGGCCAGCCCACTGGTGAACACCAGGAACAGGGCCGCCGCCGGGAACAGGGTCCAGACGAAGACCCGGCTGTCGGAACCCCGCCCGAGGGAGGCCAGGATGGCGGCCCCGCCCGCCGCCGCGACCGGCAGGGCGGCCGCCAGCTGGCCGAGGAGCAGGGCGCCGCACAGCGTTCCGCCGTACCGGCGCAGGGTGGCGGCGGTGCCGCCGAGGACGTCCCCGGGCCCCAGGGGGCGCAACGGCACCACGCCGGGCCGGGGGTGGCGCGGGGGCAGCGGGCCGCCGCCCGAGTGGGTCCAATGCTGCGTCATGAGCGGCCCCCCGTCCCCTGAGGGGGACACCGTAGTCCCGAACGGGCCGGGTGTCCCCGGGCATGCGTGTGTACATCTGTACGCATCGATCGGTACCGTCGTACGCATGCCTTACGTACTGCTCGCCGCGGCCATAGCCGCAGAGGTCGCCGGGACCACCGCCATGAAGTACAGCGACGGGTTCACCCGGCTGTGGCCCTCGCTGGGCACGCTGCTGGGCTACGTCATCGCCTTCACCCTGCTCGCGCAGACGCTGAAGTCGATGTCGGTCGGCACCGCGTACGCGATCTGGGCCGGGGTCGGCACCGCCGCCATCGCCGCGATCGGCATGGTGTTCCTGGGGGAGGCGGCCACCGCCGCGAAGATCGCCGGGATCGCGCTGATCGTCGGCGGCGTCGTGCTGCTCAACCTGGGCGGGGCGGCGCACTGATGGCCGCCGGAGCGCGCCGCTACGACCCCGACCGCCGGCAGCGGATCATCGACGCCGCGATCCGGGTCGTGGGGGCCAAGGGGATCGCCGGGCTGAGCCATCGCAGCGTGGCCGCGGAGGCGGACGTACCGCTGGGCTCGACCACCTACCACTTCAAGACCCTGGACGACCTGCTGATCGCCGCCCTGCGCCAGGCGAACGAGGCGTACGCGCCCGCGCTGGTGGTA
This sequence comes from Streptomyces sp. NPDC043896, assembly GCF_056435605.1. Lineage (NCBI taxonomy): Bacteria > Bacillati > Actinomycetota > Actinomycetes > Kitasatosporales > Streptomycetaceae > Streptomyces > Streptomyces sp. NPDC043896. The sequence continues at coordinate 112,608 of NZ_JBWKEE010000025.1, read as the reverse complement.
CGGGAGGGCGAGGACCTCGCGGGCGCGCTGGCCCGGCTGCTCGGCGAGCTGCTCGACGCGGACCGGGGACGGGCGGAGCTGGAGTACGAGCTCTACCTGGCCGCCCTGCGCCGCCCGGCGCTGCGGCCGGTGGCGGCCGAATGGTGCGAGGCGGTGTCGCAGGCGCTGGCGGAGCACACCGACCCGGTCACGGCGCGGGCCCTGGTCGCGGTGATGGACGGCATCAGCCTCCAGGTCCTCCTGACGGGCACCCCGTACGAGGAGCCGTACACCCGCGAGGTCCTCACCCGAGTCCTCCGCCCCACCCCCACCGGCCCCTGAGACCCGGCCCCGGGCCCTTCGAGCTCCGCCGGGGCGCGGGGGCCTGCGGGGCGGAGCCCCGGGTCTTCGAGCCTCGCCGGGGCGCGGAGGCCTGCGGCGCGGGGCCTCCAGGGCCGTCGAGCCGCGCCGGGCTTGCGGGGCGGAGCCCCCGGGTGTTCCAGCCCCGCCGGCGTTTGAGGCGCGGGTCCGGGCGGAGCCCGGGAAACGGAGAAAGGGCGGGGCGGGGAGAGGCTCCGCGCAGCGGCCCCCCGCACGGACGCCGCCCCGCACCGCCCCGGACCCGAGCCGGGGCAGGCCCCCGAGCCCCGGCCCCGTCAGCCCGCGGAGCGCACTGCGGAGCGCACGGCCCCCAGCGCCGCCCCCACGCTCGCCTCGATGTCCATCACCGGGTAGAACACCTCCCGCACCATCCGCTCCCGGTCCACGACCAGTGTCAGCCGCTTGATCCGGCTCACCCCCGCCGCGCGGAACGTCGGCAGCCGCAGCGCCGTCACCAGGTCCAGCCCCGCGTCCGACAGCAGCGGGAACCGCAGCCGCTCCTGCTCCGCGAACTCCCGCTGCTCGTCCGGCCGCTGCGTGGAAACGCCGTGCACGGTGGCGCCGGCCGCGGTGAACTCCGCGAGCTGGTCGCGGAAGGTGCACGATTCCAGCGTGCAGCCCTTCGCCCCCGGGATCCCGGCCCAGCCGGGCGGGTAGGACTCGGCTCGGGCGTACGCGCCGGGGAAGCAGTACAGGACGGTGAACGGGGTGTCCGCCACCGGGTCGCGGAGCTCGCCGAAACGGTCCGGCAGCAGCAGCTCCGGCAGCCGCGTGCCGCGCAGCGCGTGGACGCGCTGGGCTTCCTTCGAGGACTCCTCGGTCGTCGCCGTCATCTCTCCGTCTCCCAGGACCCAGGTGTCGCCCCAGTCCTGGAGGGCCACCAGGACCGGCAGCAGCCCCCGCCCGCGCGGGGTCAGCCGGTACTCGTGCCGTACCGGGCGTTCCTGGTACGGCTCGCGCGTCAGCACCCCGGCCTCGACGAGCAGCTTCAGCCGCTCGGTGAGCACCTTGCGGGACACGCCCAGCTCGCGCTGGAGCTCGTCGAAGCGGTGGAGGCCGCGCGCGGTGTCCCGCACGATCAGCAGCGTCCACCAGTCGCCCACGACATCGAGGGCCTGGGCGATGGAGCAGTCCGCGTCGCCGAGGTGCGTGCGCTGGGCCATGGGAACTCCTTTGTCCGTTGACCCAAGGCTGTCATGCTGACATAGTCAGTTCCCAAAAGGAACTAACAGATCGCGAGTGCGGGGGACACGGGTGTGCTGCAGGGGATCAAGGACGTACCGAAGGTCGTGTGGCTGCTGGCTGCGGGGATCTTCGTCAACACCGTCGCCAGCTTCACCGTCGTCTTCGTCTTCCTCTGGCTGACCGGCCCGCGCGGCCTGGCCCCCACCCAGGCGGGCCTGATCGTCGGCATCGGCGGCATCGGGCTGGTCGCCGGCAACTTCACCGGCGGCTGGTACGGCGACCGCTTCGGCCACCGCCGCGTGCTGCTCACCGCCTCCGCCCTCGGCGGATCCGCGCTCATCGCCCTGCCGGCGGCCCCCACCGGCCTGCTGGCCCTCCTCCTGCCGTTCGCCCAGTACTCCTCCGGGGTGATCCGCGCGGCCAACGCCGCCCTGGTCGCCGTCACCGTGCCGGAGGGCTCCCGCCGCCAGGCCTTCGCCGTCACCCGCTGCCTGTCCAACGGCGGCTTCGCGGTGGGCGGACCGCTCGGGGCGCTGATCGCGACGCACCTCTCGTACGACTGGCTCTTCGCCGCGGACGGCCTGGCCACCCTCCTCTTCGCCCTCTGGACCGCCCGGGTCGTCCCGGCCAGGGGAGCCACCACCCCCTCCGCGGCCCCGGACGGGGGTCCGGGCCGCGGAGGGCTGTGGCGGGAACTGCGCGCGCGGCCGGCCGTACTGGTCCTGCTCGGTGCGATCGTCGTCATCGACGTCGTCTACCGGCAGCACCTCACGACCTTCCCCGTCTACCTCGCCGACCACGGTCTGGACACCCGCGCCTACGGCTGGCTCATCGCCGTCAACTGCGGCGTCATCCTCCTCCTGGAGATCCCCGCAGCCCTCGCCCTGCGCCGGCGCTCCCCGCTGCACGTCATCGGCAGCGGCCTGGTCCTGGTGGGCGGCGGCTACGCGATGCTGATGCTCGGGGTCGGCGTCGCGACGGCCGTCGCGATGATGCTGCTGCTCACCCTCGGCGAGATCCTCTACAAGACCACCGCCATGACGTACGTCGCGGACGAGTCGCCCCGGCACGCCGTCGGCCGCTTCCAGAGCCTGTACGCGGGGGTCTCCATCAGCGGCTTCGTCCTCGCCGCGCCCCTCGGCGGAGCCCTCTACGACACCGCGCCGGAGCTGCTGTGGCCCCTGTGCGCGGCGCTCGGTACGGCCGCCGGGGCGATCGTGCTCGTCACCGGCGCGCGGGGAGTGCGGCGACCCGCGCGACCGTCACATGAGACCGGTTCGCAGCCGAAGGCCGTCGCCGGTTAGGTTTCGGTCATGACTGCTACGCGTACCACCGGCGCCGTCGCCGCCGGACTTGCCACCCTCGCCGCCGACGGCACCGTCCTCGACACCTGGTTCCCCGCCCCCGAGCTGGCCGACGGCCCCGGCCCGGCCGGCACCGAGCGCCTCACCGCCGAACAGGCCGTGGAGCTCCTCGGCGCCGCCGCCGCCAAGGCCATCCGCTCGGACGCGGTCCGCGGTGTCGAGGTCGTAGCCGTCCGCACCGTGATCGCCTCCCTGGAGGACAAGCCGCTGGACGCGCACGACGCGTACCTGCGCCTGCACCTGCTGAGCCACCGCCTGGTCAAGCCGCACGGCCAGAACCTGGACGGCGTCTTCGGCCTGCTCGCCAACGTCGCCTGGACCTCGCTCGGCCCGGTCGCCGTCGACCAGGTCGAGACGGTCCGGCTCAACGCCCGCGCCGAGGGCCTGCACCTCCAGGTCACCTCGATCGACAAGTTCCCCCGCATGACCGACTACGTCGCCCCCAAGGGCGTGCGCATCGCCGACGCCGACCGCGTCCGCCTCGGCGCGCACCTCGCCGAGGGCACCACCGTCATGCACGAGGGCTTCGTCAACTTCAACGCCGGCACCCTGGGCACTTCCATGGTCGAGGGCCGCATCTCCGCGGGCGTCGTCGTCGGCGACGGCTCCGACATCGGCGGCGGCGCGTCCACCATGGGCACCCTCTCGGGCGGCGGCAAGCAGATCATCTCGATCGGCGAGCGCACCCTGATCGGCGCCGAGGCGGGCATCGGCATCGCGCTGGGCAACGAGTGCGTCGTCGAGGCGGGCCTCTACGTCACCGCGGGCACCCGCGTCACCCTGCCGGACGGCCAGGTCGTCAAGGCCCTGGAGCTCTCCGGCGCCGACAACATCCTCTTCCGCCGCAACTCGGTCACCGGCGCCGTCGAGGCCCGCCCGTACAAGGCGAACTGGGGCGGCCTGAACGAGGTCCTGCACAGCCACAACTGACGCCGAGCCGGGGCACTGCCCGCCGTACGTCACCACCGAGTGCCCTCCCGCCGGACGCGGGAGGGCACTCGGCCGTCGGGCGGCCCTGCGGCTACTCCGTCACCCGCAGGAACCAGCGGCGTGAGGGGTGGGTGTCGCAGTCGAACTGGACGAGCGGGTGGTTGTTGGCGGTGGTGGAGCCGCCGGCGACGGTCGCGCACTTGCCGGTCTGCGCGTTCACGATCTGGAACGACCTGCCGTCCCCGTTGGTGATGCGCCACCGCCGTGAGGGGTGGGTGTCGCAGTCGAACTGGACCAGGGGGTGGTTGTTGGCGGTGGTGGAGCCGCCGGCGACGGTCGCGCACTTGCCCGTCTGGGCGTTCACGATCTGGAAGGTGCCGCCCTCTTCGTTCGTCACCCTCCACCGCCGTGAGGGGTGGGTGTCGCAGTCGAACTGGACGAGCGGGTGGTTGTTGGCGGTGGTGGAGCCGCCGGCGACGGTCGCGCACTTGCCCGTCTGCACGTTCACGATCTGGTACGTGGCTTCCGGGACCTTGGCGACCGGGGTGCCGGGTGCCGCGGGATGCGCCAGCGTGGGCGCGGGCAGCAGCATGAGACCTCCGGCCGCGAAAACCGATGCCGTCGCCAGGAGACGGCGTACCCGGGTCGTTTCGCGCATGGGGATGCTCCTCTCTCGGATGCGGTGAGGGCGATCGGCAGGGGCGCCCGCCCGGTCGTGCGGGGCCGCCTCGGCGGGAGAAGCGCGCGAGGAACGGGGAAGGGAAGCGTCCGGGGGGTCCTGTGGCGTTGGCCGGCCGGATGGTCCGCGGCGTACGGCCGGGGGCCGGCCGTAGGATCCCGATGATCAAGGCGCGGCTGCCTCTCCCACTATCGATGCCCGGGACCGGCCCCGCAACCGAGGGACGCGCCGCCGGGCGCCGCACGCCGGAACGCCCCCGCTCCGAAGGGGCGGGGGCGTTCGGGGGAGACTCCGGGCGGGGTGCGCGCGGTCAGTTCGTGGCGATCGTGCGGATCAGGCCCGCGAACTCCCGCTCCTCCGCTTCGGTCAGCTCCACCGACTCCATCGGATGCGCCTGCGGGCCGCGCTGGGCGGGGATCACCGGCAGGCCCTCGTACGCGGCCGGCTCCGGGTGGTGGAAGCGGCTGTCCCACAGCATGTGGCCGAGGCCGAAGACCCAGGCGAGGGCGGCCACGAAGAGGACGGCGAGGCCGATTTCCTGGGCGAGCGAGATGGAGGGGAACACGCGGTCCTCCCGGGAGCGAGGTCGGTACAAGGAGGGCAAGTTCGGGCGTGCAGACACTCAACACCACAACCGGCAGATTTTGGCTGCTGTGTGTCCAGCGTCACGCCAGGGCCGAAAGTCCCGACCTGGGTCAGAGGCGCAGCTTGAAGCCCTCGTGGCTGCGCGCGAAGCCCAGCCGTTCGTAGAAGCGGTGCGCGGCGCCGCGCCGCTTGTCGCTGGTCAGCTGGACCAGCCCGCAGCCCCGCTCGCGGGCCCGCTCGACCGCGAGGCGCATCAGCTCGGCGCCCAGGCCCCCGCCGCGCCGGTCCGCGCGGATCCGCACCGCCTCCACCAGGGCCCGCTCGCGGCCGCCCTGGCCCAGGCCGGGCACGTAGGTCAGCTGGAGGCAGCCCAGGACCGCGTCGCCGTCCGCCAGGACCAGCACCTCGTTGCGCGGGTCCGCCGCGATGGCGGCGAAGGCGCGCTCGTGCTGCTCGCCGACGGTCACCGAGGACGGGTCGAGGACCCGCTCCTCGTCGGCCAGCAGGGCGAGTACGGCGGGCAGGTCCTGGCGGGTCGCGATGCGGAAGATCATGGCCGGATTGTGGCAGGGGCCCGGCCGCGGGGACCCTTGGAGGTGCCCCCGGGGCCGGACCCCCGTGGTCCGGGTTACGGACGGAAGCGCAGCACCTGCGGGTCGTGGTCGCTGTTCTGCGCGGCGAACTCGGCGTTGATGTGCACGCTGTCGTACGTGAAGTTCTTGATCGAGGGGCTGGTCAGGATCTGGTCCAGCACCTGCGCGTTGCCCTGGTAGACGTACGAGTAACGTTCCGTCTTCGGCAGCGACTTGATCGCGGCGTAGAGCGCCCCGCCGTCCTCCAGCGCCTTGGTCGTCCCGGAGAACTCGAAGTCGTTGATGTCGCCGACCGCGAGCACGGCCGCGTTCTTGTCGACCGCCAGCAGCTGCTTCACGAAGCCGTTGACCGACTGAGCCTGCAGGAGCCGCTTCTCCTCCGACTTGCGCAGCGGCGGCTGGTGGTGCGAGGTCAGGCCCTCGTCGCCGCCCTTGGAGCCGAAGTGGTTGGCGATCACGAAGACCGTGCGGCCGCGGAAGACGAACTCGCCGGCCAGCGGCTTGCGGCTGTCGGCCCACGCCGGGTTCGCCGGGTCGATGCGGCCGGGGGAGTGGGTCAGGGCGGCCTTGCCCTTCTCCGTCGTCACACCGGTCGCCGTCACCGCGTCGCCCGCGGCGCGGTCGGTGAAGGAGACGCGGGCCGGGTTGAAGAGGAACACCTGGCGGATGTTGCCGCCGGGCTCGCCGCCGTCCTTGTTGTTCTCCGGGGTGATGGAGCGCCACTGGTACGCCGGGCCGCCCGCGGCCTTGATCGCATCGGTGAACTTCGTCAGGGTCTGCTCGGCCGAGACGGTGCCGTCGTTCTTGGCGCCGTTGTCGTCCTGGATCTCCTCCAGGGCCAGGATGTCCGGCGAGGCCAGGTTGGTCACGACCGCCTTGGCGAGGTTGTCGAACTTCTCCTGCGGGTCGGTCGGGTCGAGGTTCTCCACGTTGTACGTGGCCACCGCGAGCTCGCCGGGCGACTGGGCCTTGGTCTTCTCGGGGGCGAGGGTGCCCGCCTTGACCGTGCCGAGGGTGCGGGCCACCAGGGTGTAGCCGCCGAACTGGTTGAAGTCGAGGGGACCCTCGGTGGTGCCGGTCAGCTTGTCGCCGACGTTGGCCACCGGGAAGGGCTGCTGCGCGAGCGGCGCGAGCTGCTGGATCTGGAGGCGGCCGGTGTTCTGGGACTCGTACGAGCCGTAGACGGTGCCCCCGCGCTTGGCGGCGTTCTCCCAGCCCTTCACGGTCACCCACAGCTCCGCGTACGGGTCGGTGGCGCCGACCACGCGCGAGGTGCCGATCTTGACGTTCATGCCCTCGAGGGACTCGTAGTGGTCCAGCGCGTAGCGCGAGGGCTCCAGGGTCAGGCCGTTGATGCTGCCGCCGGCGGCCGGGTCGCCCGCCGGGGCGTACGCCGCCGGGACGGTGTACTCGTTGATCGCGGTGGCCGCGGGCAGCGCGTTGCCCGAGGAGACCACGGTCACCGTGGGCTTGCTGATCTGGGTGGCGGACTGGTTGCCGGAGTTCGCGCCGCCCGGGATGTACTCGCCGACCGTCCCGGAGACCTTGACGGCGTCGCCGACGGCGACGGTCGGGGCGGAGCCGGTGAAGACGAAGACGCCCTCACTGGTGGCGGGGTTGTCGTCGGCGTCCGGGTCCTGGATCCAGAAGCCGCGCGAGCCGTAGGTGCGCACGCCCGTGACGATGCCCTCGACGTCGGCGACCTGCTTGCCGTTCAGGGGGGAGATCCGGGTCGTGCCCTGGATGTCGTGGATGCGTATCGGATCGGCGGACACGGCGCCTTCGGCCGCGTCTGCGGTGCCCGCCAGCAGGCCGGTGGCCAGGGCGGTGGCGACGAGGGCCGCGACGGCGGCGGAACGGGGATGCGAGGGGCGCATGGGCGGGAACTCCGGTGTGTGGAGGAGAAGGTGCGGGCTCTTGACGGCCCGTGTACTACATCTACGCGCGTCAATTTCCTGGTTGACCAGGGACGTTGTCAAGGCCTCCAGGGGATACGGAAGTCGACTGTGGGATGAACCGAAGGTGATGGCCGCCGGGCCCTGCCCGAATGCGTCTACGCTGGGTCGCCGCAACGGGGCTGACGATCCGTTCGCGTGTGTTTTCGGCCACATGGCCGGACGGCATCATTCCGCCCGGCCGCGGCCGCTCCGCATCCCGCCCGACCCGCCCAGCCGCCCGACCCGCCCAGACCGTCAAGCCGTTCAGCCTGCTCCGCCGTTCCGCCGTTCCGTCGTTCCGTCGTTCCGCAGGTCCGCAGTACCGCCCGTTCCGTAGTTCCGCCGTCCCGCGCGTTCCGTCCGAGGAGATCCACCCCATGTCCGCAGAGCCGCACCCCACGCTGCCGCCGGTACGGCTGCACTCCGATGCGGAGCTGGCCCGCGACGCCCTCGTCGCCCCGCTGTTCGCCCGCGCCGTACGCCTCGCCCGCTGGGCCGGCCCCGAAACCCGCGTCGACGTCGGCGGCGAACTCCCCGCCGACCAGCTGCCCGAGGCCGTCGAGGTGCTCGGCCTCGACGCCGCCGACGAGGACTCGCCCGTGTACGCGAGCCAGGCCTGGCGGGTGGCCGTCGACACCGGCCTCGTCGACGTGACCGAGCCGGAGGAGGACGCCGGCGACGGCGCCGACGGCGGTGCACCCGAGTACGGCACCGCCGCCCCCGGCGAGGACCTCGCGCTGGTGGCCGGCGGCGCGCCCGGCGACGTACTCGACCTGTGGCTGGCCGCCCTGGACACCGTCCTCGCCGACGCGGCCGTCCCCGACCTGGACGACCTCGTCGACGCCCTGGACGCGGGCGGCGAGATCGACTTCGACCGCCTCGACTGGAACCCGCAGCGCGAGGCGGACTTCCTCGACGGGGTGCTGGCCAACCTCTACCTGCTCACCGTCGCCGAGGGCGGGGCGGGCGAGGGGCCGGTGCCGCTGCCGGTGCTCGCCGCGTCGATGATCGTGCCCGACGAGATGGGCGACCCCACGGACGCCGTCCTGGAACAGGTCTCCGACGCGATGATGCGCCTCGACGACCAGTTCCGGCAGCTGGAGCCCATCGGCCTGGTCGAGTACCGGCCCGTGGACGAGGCGCTGCTGGCCGAGGCGGACGAGCTCGGGGACGCCGACGCGGCCGCCGCCGGCGGCGGGCCCGGCGCGGACGACGACGAGGACGTGTCCCGGTACGGGATGGTACGGCTGACCCCGCTCGGCCTGTACGGCGTCCGCGCCCGGATGCTGGAGGCCGGGGTCGAGGCCCCCGCCATCGGGGAGCTGGCCGACAAGGGCGCCGACGTGCTGCTCGACGCCGTCGCCTTCTACGCGGAGGACGCCGCCCAGGCCGAGATCGAGCAGTGGCTGGCCGGGCGCGAGGTGCCGGACGCCGTCGCCGAACTGCTGGCCGCCGCCCGGGGTGACGACGAGGCCGCCCCGCTGCGCCGGCTCCGCTGCCAGCAGGCCCTGGCCCCGGCCGGGCGGGAGGCCGAGCCCGCGGTGCGGGCGGTGCTGGACGACGCGCAGCTGGGCGGGCTCGCCCGGGTCTGGCTCGCCGAGCACGGGATCGCGGACGTACCGGCGCCGGACCAGGAGATGGTGTTCTGGCTGACGGTGGACACGATCGCGGCGCAGCTCGCGGCGGACGGGGAGACCGAGGAGCTGCCGCTGCTGATGCGGAGCCTGACGGAGCACCACGCCGGCTTCTTCGAGCAGGTGTGGCGCGTGGAGCACCCCGCGACCGCGTACGTCCTGGAGGCCATGGGCCGGCTGCACCCGGACAGGAAGGCCTCGAAGGAGGCGCGGAAGGCGGCGTTCAAGGCCCGCTCGCGGCAGCCCTGACCTGCGCGGGGGGGGGGGGGGGGGGGGGGGGGGGGGGGGGGGGGGGGGGTGTTGGGGGGGTGGTGGGGGGGGGGGGGGGTGGAAGGTGACAACAGTACCGGCCGACCGGTTTCGGTCATCTCCGCGA